>NZ_JASJSU010000024.1:0-51777 GCF_030237045.1 Stenotrophomonas maltophilia group sp. Smal17 | reverse complement strand
GTCCTGGCCAGGGTGCCCCGCCTCCTCCAGACAGTTTCCCGCGGGCGCGGTAGCAGGTACGCCGAAGGATTGCGCTTGAAAAGCAAAGAGCCGGGCAATGCCCGGCTCTTTGCTTTTGCTCCTCTTTGCCTTCCGCACCGTGGCGCGGGAAACCTTCGAGCAGGGTTGGATGGGCCGGCGCAGGACCGTTGGCGCCATGGATGGCGCCATCGAGCCCCCAAGGATGGGTTTACGGCGTGTCCTGCGCCGGCCCATCCGGCCCTGCCCCGCGATGACAATCAAGACGCCGCGGGGCAACGCTTCTGACTTAGAACTCCGCCGCCACCGTCATGAACACCTGACGCGGCGCGCTTGCATGGATCGCATAACGCGTGCCGTTCGGATCGGTCGGTGCGAACGAGCTCAGCTGGCCGGCATAGCGCTTGTTGGTCAGATTCGTCGCGTTCAACGACACCCGCACGTTGCGCAGGCCGAAGCCCGGGCCGAAGTCGTAGCCTGCACCGGCGTCGAAGGTGGTCACGCCCGGCACCGACTGATCGTTGGTGTAGGTGTAGTAGCGCTTGCCGGTGTACTTGGCGCGCAGGCTGGCGAAGAAACCATCGCGGTTCCAGCTGATTTCACTGGAGGCCATGCGCTGCGGCGTGTCCACGGTGATCTTGCCGGCCACTGGCACGATCGCACCGCCCGAGGTGTAGTCATCCTCGTAGGTGGTCTTGTTCCAGGACAGCGCGTTGTACCACTGCAGGCCGTCGATCGGCTTGAGGATGAAGGTCAGCTCCGCGCCGTGGCTCTTCACCGAGCCGACGTTGATGAAGCGCGTCACGCACTCCGGACGCGTACCCACCTCGATGCTCGAGCAAGGGTTCAGCGACAGCAGGCGGTTGTCGAACTTCACGTTGTAGGCGGCGATGGACGCCTGGTACTTCTCGCCGAAGGTGCGGAAGCCGGCTTCCAGGCTCTTGGACTTTTCCGGCTCCAGCCCGGCGCTGGCCGCGAACGATTCCGGCGAGACCTGCAGCGGGCCGCCGCTGCCGCCGCCGACGAAGGCAGCAATGTTCTCGGCGTACGAAGCGAACAGCTCGTTGTTGGCGTTGAGCTTGAAGCCCAGGCCGACCTGCGGCAGCACCGATTCCTTCGCGGTCAGCGTGCCCGAGGCGATGCTGGTCTCCACGCCCGGGTTGGCGGTGGCGCGCATGCGGGTGTTCGGGCTCTTGATGCCGACGTCCACGGTCAGGCGCTGGTCCAGGAAGCGCATGCGGTCCTGCACGTAGAACTGGCGCGTGCGGATGTCGAAGTCCTGGTTGAACAGCAGGCGGTCCGGGTTCTTCAGGTACAGGTCGTCCAGGAACGGGCCGCTGATGTAGTAGAAGTTGCGCGAGACGTTATGGTCGTTCTGCTCGAACCACAGGCCGGCTTCCAGCTCGTGGATGCCCACCGTCCACGACAGCGCGGCGGTCAGGCCATCGCGGTTGATGGTGTAGTTGGTGCTGCGGATCGAGATCGGCAGCATCTTGTCGGTACCCGGGTAGGACGGCTGGCCCGGCGCCCACCAGTGGCCCTGGCCACGGTTGTCATGATGGTAGGCCAGCAGCTTCAGGCGGCCCTGCTCGCCCAGGCGCAGGTCGGCATCCACCGAGTACAGGTTGTCGTCACGCAGCGCACGGCTCTGATAGTAGGCGTCGTCGATGCTGCGGACATTGCCGCTGAATTTGCACTGCGAAGCATTGAAGGTACCGGGCGCGCAATACGCGGCGGCCACGGCGCGATCCCAGTCCGGCGCGTAGATGTTCCAGTCATAGCCCAGGCCGCGGGCCAGCATGTCCTTGGACAGGTAGGCGTAGTTGGCCTGGCTGGCACGCGAGGTCGCCACGAACGCACCGAAGCGGTGGTCGCCGACATTCCACACCGCCTTGGCGTTGAACTGGCGCGTGGTCTGGTTCTGGTGCGGCGCGGCCCACATGTCCTGGTCCTGGTGCACGCCGGACACGTAGGCCGAGAAGCCGTTGATGTCGCCGGTATCCACGCGCAGGTAACCACGGCGCTGGTTGTTGTCACCCACGGTGACGCTGGCGCGGCCGCCGAACTCGGTGGACGGATCCATCGAGAAGTACTGGATGGTGCCACCCAGGTTGCTGGTCGAGGCTACGCCCAGCGAACCGATGCCCTGCGACAGTTCGGCGCCGGCCAGGTTCTCGGCGATGATCGCGCGGGCGATGCTCAGGCCGTTGTAGTTGCCGTAGCTGTTGTCGCCCAGCGGGATGCCGTCCAGCGTGTAGCCGAGGCGGCTCTTGTCGAAGCCACGCAGGCTGATCGTCTGCGATTCTTCGTTGGCACCGAAGGCATCGTTGGACTGCACCGACACGCCGGGCAGGCGGTCGAGGATCTTCTGGCCGCTGGTACCCGGCGGCAGCACCTGCTTGTCGACCGCGGTGATGCGCTGCACCTGGCGGGTCTCGCCCTGGCCGATCACGGAGACGGTATCCAGCGTCTGCGCGCTCAGTGCGGCATCGGTGCTGGCATTGGCGCCGGCATCGGCCACGGTGGCGGCATGGGCGCTGGCGGCGGAAAGCGCGATCGCCACGGCGATCGTCAGGTGTCGGGTCTGCATGGTGGTCCGTTGCATTGGGGGTGGTCACCGGCATGCATGCGCGGTGCATGGCCACTATGCGAACGGAACATGAAACCTTCTTTACGAAAAACCAACGAACGGTGCACGCGCGTGATGCGTGTCCAGCACTACCGACGACAAGGCGGGATCAGAAGCGCTCGCCGGGCCAGCTGAACCTGAGCTGGGTCATGCAGTCACGGTCATGTTCGGAGAATGAGAATCCGATCTGGATTCCGCTTATCACGGTGCCGAACACCGTCGACTCGTCCAGGCTATGTCCTGATGGAACGGATAGAACACTGAAGTTGGGGAAGCGGCGACCCATCTGCTTTCGCGAGATGCAGGCGCCGCCCAGCGAGAGCGTCACGCCTTTGATGATTCGCCCGGAGGCATCGGTATGGATCTGGCCAGAAGGCCCTTTGATCCTTCCGGCGACCACGAATGGCGCCAGATCGATGGTTGCGCTGTCGCCTCGGCCCATTCTTGCTTCCGAACGCGAGTTGGCCGGAGCCAGTGGTGATAGCTGCACGACAAGGTCAGAGCGTGCCAGCTGCGAGGACCAGCGCTCCACCAGCCGCCATGTTGCGTCCGCCTCCTCTGCACTGGCGGCGGGCGTGGCTGCTGTCGCAGAGCCGGCAATCAACAGGCTCAGGAGCAGAAGAAGTTCAGGGACGGGCTGCGATCGCTTCATCGTAGATCCTGCCGTAGAAGTCGTTGTAGTTCTCGCCGGTGGTTGAAGTTACGTTGTTGTCGCAGAACAGCTTTCCCACCTGCCGGTCCAGTTCTTCACCGCCAGCATCGGCCCGTGCGATGAGGCTGGGGCCGTTGGACGCCGCCACACCGATGTCGTAGTACCCCAGGCTGGTTACCAGAAGCTCGCTGCGCGCGGTGAGGTTGTTGAGTACCGCTTTCCCCTCCATGGTGCAGAAGTGCTGGATGAACGCACTTCGGGTACTCAAGGCGATGCCGTCGAAGTACAGTGCGTGCCCGACTTCATGGGCAATGGCTGCGATCCGGAAATAATAGCCCGCAATGTCGGAGGAATCGCAGTCGAAGGACTGGATGTAGATCCGGATGGGATCGCGATTGGTATAGGACGCGGGCGCCCAGGAAAAGGTCCACTCCGGATGCCCGGTGATCTGTGCATCGAGAGTGGGGGCACCTGGTATCAGCCAGTCGGGGCAGCCCAGACCCGTGATCACCCGCATCGGCGGGGGCTCCGCCCGGGCCTGTGTCGTCAGCAGCGTAGTGGCGACCACAAGAAGCGCAATCAGCAATGCACGCATGCCAACCTCCTTGATCCGCGATTCCAGCCGTTGGTCCATCAGGCTCAGTGAGCGTTGGCAGGTATAGCATCGGTTCTGCAGATGTATCGGGCAGTGCGTCCCAGAATTGCAGAAACAAAATGGGGCCGGATCCCCCTCGCACGCGAAGGTTCACCGGCCCCGCGCACTCCGTGGGGGAGGCAGTCCACGCGGTGCGTGGAAGCGGGCTCACCCCATGTACAGGCCGCCGTTGACCGGGTAGTCGGCGCCGGTCACGTACGAGGCCTCGTCGGACGCCAGCCAGGCCACCAGGCCCGCCACTTCCTCGGGGCGGCCAAGGCGGCGCACCGGCACCGATGCGGCCAACCGGTCCAGTACATCCGGTGGGAAGCTGCTGATCGCCTGGCTGGCGATGTAGCCCGGCGACAGCGTGTTGACAGTGACCCCGCGCGAGGCCACTTCGGCGGCCAGTGCACGGCTGAAGCCATGCATCGCCGCCTTCGCCGTTGCGTAGTTCACCTGACCGATCTGGCCCTTGTGCGCACTCACCGAGCCGATGTTGATGATGCGGCCCCAGCCACGCGTGGCCATGCCGTCGACCACCTGCTTGGTCAGGTTGAACAGCGAATTGAGGTTGGAGGCGATCACCGCGTTCCAGTCTTCCACCGTCATCTGCCGGAACAGCAGGTCGCGGCTGCCGCCGGAGTTGTTGACCAGCACGTCCACTTCACCGACTTCGGCGCGCACCTTGGCGAACGCCGCGCTGGTCGAGGTCCAGTCGGTGGCGTTGCCTTCGGACGCGATGAAGTCGAAACCCTGTTCGCGCTGTTCGCGCAGCCAGTTGGCCTTGCGCGGCGAGTTCGGTGCGCAACCGGCGACCACGGTGTGGCCGCTGCGGGCCAGGCTCTGGCAGATGGCAGTACCGACACTGCCCATGCCGCTGGTGACGTAAGCGATTCGAAGCGTCATTGCAGAAGGCTCCTTGGTAAGGGGTCAGGCGGCGAGCGGATACAGGCCGAACAGCAGGCTGCCGACCATCAACAGCATCGAGATGGCGATGGCCCACTTCAGGGTGAACTTCTGGTGGTCGGCGAACTCGACCTTGGCCAGGCCCACCAGCAGGTAGGTGGACGGCACCAGCGGGCTGAGCAGATGCACCGGCTGGCCAGCCAGAGACGCGCGCGCCATTTCCACGGGGGTGATGCCGTAGTTGCCGGCGGCCTCGGACAGGATCGGCAGCACGCCGAAGTAGAACGCGTCGTTGGACATGAAGAAGGTGAACGGCATCGACGCCACCGCGGTGATCACCGCCAGGTACGGGCCCCACGATTCCGGAATCACCGCCAGGAAGCTGTGCGACATCGCTTCGACCATGCCGGTGTTGTTGAGGATGCCGGTGAAGATGCCGGCGGCGAAGATCAGCGACACCACCGACAGCACGTTGCCGGCGTGGTTGACCACGCGGCGGCGCTGCTCGGCCAGGTTCGGGTAGTTGATCACCAGGGCGATGGCGAAGCCGACCATGAACAGCACCGGCATCGGCAGCACGCCGATGATCAGTGCGGTCATCAGCGCCACGGTCAGCGCCAGGTTCACCCACAGCAGCTTCGGGCGCTTGATGTCTTCGGCGTCTTCCACGGTCGGCAGCGGGTTGCTGTCGTCGGACACGCTGTTGTCCATCCAGCTGCCGCCCTTGGGCAGGGTCACCACGCCCAGCCGGCGGCGTTCCTTCAGGCCCAGGTACCAGGCCAGCAGCAGCACGCCGGCACAGGCGATCACCATCGACGGGATCAGCGGCACGAATACATCGGCCGGGTCCACATGCAGCGCGGTGGCCGCGCGTGCGGTCGGCCCGCCCCACGGGGTCAGGTTCATCACGCCGCCGGCAAGGATGGTCACGCAGGTCATGTTCAGCGCGTTCATGCCCAGCCGCTGGTACAGCGGCAGCATCGCCGAGACGGTGATCATGTAGGTGGTCGAGCCGTCACCATCGAGCGAGATCAGCATCGCCAGCACCGCGGTGCCGAGCACGATCTTCATCGGATCGCCCTTGACGAAGCGCAGGATCACCCGCACCAGCGGATCGAACAGGCCGGCATCGATCATCACGCCGAAGTAGAGGATGGCGAACATCAGCATCACGCCGGTCGGCGCGATCTTCTTGATGCCCTCCAGCATCATTTCGTCGATGTCGGCGCCGAAGCCGCCCAACAGGGCGAAGATGATCGGGATGGTGATCAGGGCGACCAGCGGCGACAGTCGTTTGCTCATGATCAGGTACATGAACGTAATGACCATGCCAAAGCCGAGGATGCTCAGCATCATCTGCGGACTCCTTGCGAAAACAGGACGTGGGGGAGTGGAAGCGGCCCGGGCGGCATGCCCGGGATGCCGGGCTTAGAAGTCGTACTGCAGGCGACCGGTGACCGCGCGCGTGCGGTCCACCGTGACCCCGGCCAGGCGGTCGCGGTTGCGGCTTTCGATCACGTTGAGCATGAAGCGCAGGTTGTCGCGCAGGTACCAGTTGCCGCCCAGTGTCCACGCTTCGGTGCTGCCACGGCGCAGGTCGGGCGCACCATCGAGATGCTGCGCGCCCCACATCTGGTCGTAGCGCAGCGCCACCTCGAAGGCACCGGCCTTGTGGCGGATGTCCTTGACCCGCGCGAAGCGGCCGGTCTTGCGGTCGTAGGCGCGGCTTTCGCCAGTGACGAACCAGCTGAGCATGCCGTAGGCGGCCATCACGTCGCCGCGCTGCGCACCGTCATCGAAGGTGGCACCGCTGAACTCGCCCTGCCACGACAGCGGGCCGCGGACCTGCGCGTATTCCAGCGACCACTTGTTGACGTCGGTATCGCGGCCGGCGGAGAAGTCGACCAGGGTCAGGCGGCTCTCGTCGGACAGATGGCCAGCCGGGCGCGGGCGGATCTTCAGGCCCGGAACGCCGTTGGCACCCGGGTTGTCATAGGCTTCGCGGGCCAGCGACAGACCCAGGTGCAGCACGTCACCGTCGCGGGGTGAGGGCGCCCAGGTGACCCGGCCGCCGGCGGCGCGGCCCTTCACCTGCCAGGCATCGATGCTTTCCAGGCTGTAGACGCTGGCGGCCCAGGTGAAATCACCCGGATTGGCCTGCCACGACGCGCCCAGCCGGTACAGCGGTGCCAGCGTGGTGCCGGCGTTGCCGCGCTCCAGGAAGCTGCCGTAGTTGGAGCTGGTGCGGTCATCCAGCGAGAAGTACTGCTTGAACTGGCCCACGGTCAGCTTGCCGGCCTTGCCAAAGCTGCGTGCCAGGTACACGTCCTTGGCCTCGACACGGTCGCCGGAGAAGTCGGCTTCCAGCTTGTAGTCGACCACGAAGAACTTGCCGGACACATCGACCCAGGCGCGGCGGATCTCGGTGTCGTCCTTGTTCGGCGTACCGCGGTTGTCGTTGTCGAAGGTGGCGAAGTCCAGGTGCAGGCGGCCACCGAGGGTGGCGGTGACCGGACGGTCGTCTTCGGCGAAGGCCGGCGCCGACAGGGCAGCCAGAGCCATCATGGCGGCAGGACGCCGCCAGGCAAACGTGAATTCCACAAACCCTCCCAGGTGCGCGCCAGGCGCGCGGCAATCGTGGGCACCGGACGGTGCGCGGCCGCAGTCTGGGTCGCCGTAGCTGTCATCGTCCTGTCAACGGTTTGTGCGCTGCAGCGTAAATGGTCGCCAGGCAGGGCGCGGCGGGTGCATCCTGCGCCATGCGGTAGCATTCGTTTCCCCTCCCACCCGTGTGCCCATGCGCCTGCTGCTGGTCGAAGACAACCCCGATCTGGCCGATGCGATCATCCGTCGCATGCGTCGTAGCGGCCACGCCGTGGACTGGCAGGCCGACGGGCTGGCCGCGGCCAGCGTGCTGCGCTACCAGAGCTTCGACCTGGTGGTGCTGGATATCGGCCTGCCCAAGCTGGATGGCCTGCGCGTGCTGGCCGGCATGCGCGAGCGCGGCGACAGCACGCCAGTGCTGATGCTGACCGCGCGCGACGGCATCGAAGACCGCGTGCAGGCGCTGGATGTGGGGGCCGACGATTACCTGGGCAAGCCGTTCGATTTCCGCGAGTTCGAAGCGCGTTGCCGTGTGCTGCTGCGACGCGCACGGGGCCAGGCCAGTGAAGTGGTGCAGATTGGCGGTTTCCAGTTCGACAACGCCGCGCACCGGGTCAGCCTCGACGGTGAGCCGATCGAACTGCCGAACCGCGAGTACCGGCTGCTGGAGATCCTGGTCGGCCGCCTTGGCCAGGTAGTGGGCAAGGACGAGATCGGCAACGGCCTGTTCGGTTTCGACGACGAGGCCGGTCCCAATGCCATCGAGCTGTACGTCGGGCGCCTGAGAAAGAAGCTGGCTGGCGCCCCGCTGCGCATCACCACGGTGCGCGGCGTCGGCTATCTGCTGGAAGCCAGTGACGGCAGCGCCGACGCCGATGGTTGACGCGCGCACGGCGAACGCCGCTCCGGGGTCGCTGCGGCGCACGTTGCTGCTGTACCTCGGCGCGTTGCTGGCGGTGTTCGCGGTGGCCCTGCTGTTCGCTGCGCGCGACTACGGCCAGCGCGCCGCCAACCGGTCCTACGACCACCTGCTGGTGTCCTCGGCGCTGTCCATCGCCGATTCGGTTGCACTTGTTGATGGCCAATGGCAGGTCGATCTGCCGTATGCCGCGCTGGACCTGCTGGCGATGGCACCGGAAGACCGCGTCTTCTATCGTGTGGCCGACAGCCGCGGCAACCTGATCACCGGCTACGGCGACCTGCCGGCGCCGCCGCGCCGGCCCGGCACGCAGCCGCAGCTGTTCGATGCTCCCTACAGCGGCGAGACCGTGCGTTTCGTGGTGGTCGGCCGCAGCTTCGCTGCGGCCTCGGCGCAGGGCGAGGTGCAGGTGCAGGTGGGCCAGACCCGGCGTGCGCGCGAAGCGGTCGCACAGGACATGGTCAATCGCGCGCTGCTGGCAATCGGCGTGCTGTCCGGGCTGCTGCTGGCGCTGGTGGCCTTCGGCGTGCATCGGGCGTTCCGCCCACTGGTGCGGGTGGAGCGCGAGCTGTCGCGTCGCGAGCCCTCCGACCTGAAGCCATTGGACGCACGCGTGCCGCGCGAGATGGACCAGATGGTGGCCGCGTTGAACCGCTTCATGGAACGCTTGTCCAGCAGCAACGAGACCCTGCGAGCGTTCATGGCCGAGGCCGCGCACCAGATGCGCACGCCGCTGGCCGCCCTGCGCGCGCAGGCACAGCTGGCGCTGGATGACGACGACCCGGAGGACATGCGGCGCAGCCTGCAGGCGATCGAGCGCAATGCCACGCATATGAGCCGCCTGCTCAACCAGCTGCTCAGCGATGCCAGCGTGATCCACCGTTCCCACCTGCAGCGCTTTGCTGCGGTGGACCTGGCCGAGACCGTGCACCAGGCCCTGCATGAAGCCCTGCCGCAGGCGGGCCCGGCACCGCGCGTACAGCTGGCGATGACCGCTGAACCCGTGCTGGTGCACGGGGATGCATTGCTGCTGCGCGAGGCGATCAAGAACCTGGTCGACAACGCGCTGAAGTATGGCGGCGACGGTTCATTGCAGATCGCGTTGACCGTGGAGGGCGGGCAGGCGGTGCTGACCATTGCCGATCACGGTGCAGGCATCGCGCCCGCCGATGCCGAGCGTGTGTTCGAGCGCTTCGCGCGCGGCGAAGGCGCGCCGTCCGGAGGCGCCGGGCTTGGCCTGGCCATCGTCAAGCGGGTGGTCGACAGCCACGGTGGCCGCATCGACCTCAGCAACCGCCCGCAGGGGGGGCTGGTCGCCACCATCCGCCTGCCCCGGAGCAGTTCATGATCCGTCTGTTCGCCACGGCCATCGCCCTGCTGCTGGCCCTGCCGGTGCTGGCCGCGCCGGGCGACGTGCGCCGCTTCCCTGCGCAGGGAACGGCCACCGCGCAGCTGCGCATCCACGGCACCACCGACATCGAAGTGTTCGCGGTGGTCATCGCCGATTACCAGCGCCTGCATCCCGGCACCGAGGTGGTGTACGAGGACATCATCACCCAGGACCTGTACGCGCGTTACCTGCACGACCGTGCCGGGCCAGCGTCTCCGGACCTGCTGATTTCCAGCGGCATGGACCTGCAGACCAAGCTGGTCAACGATGGCCATGCGCTGCCGCACCGCTCGGCGCAGACCGCTGCGCTTCCGACGTGGGCGCAGTGGCGCAACGAGGCGTTCGGGATCAGCTACGAACCGGTGGTGATGGTCTACAACACGCGCACGCTGCCGGCCGCGAAGGTGCCGCATACGCGCCGCCAGCTGTTGGACCGGCTGCGTGCCGAAGGTGCGCCGCTGCGCGGCAAGGTCGGCACCTATGACATCGAGCGCAGCAGCGTCGGCTATCTGCTGGCCACCCAGGACGCACAGCGCGGCAGCATCGCAGGTGCCTTGCTGGGCGCTCTCGGCGACAACGACGTAGTGCGTGAGGAACGCACCGGCGTGCTGCTGGACAAGGTGGCCAGCGGCCAGCTGTCGCTGGTCTACAACGTGCTCGGCTCCTACGCGCAGGCGCGCATCGATGCAGGCGCGCCGCTGGCCATTGTCGAGCCCGAGGACTACACGCTGGTGGTGCTGCGTACCGCGGTGATTCCGCGCACCGGCCCGCACCCTGAAGAAGCGCGGCGCTTCCTCGACTACCTGCTGTCGCCGCGCGGCCAGCAGGTACTGTCGCGCGAGGCGCGGCTGATGCCGATCGTGACCGGCAATGCGCGCAGCGATGACGCGCCGGGCCGCAGCCGCCGTCCGATCCAGCTCGGCCCGGGCCTGCTGGTGTACCTGGATGCGCTCAAGCGCCGCCAGTTCCTCGACGCCTGGCGCAGCAGCGTAGAACCGGCAGGGCGCTGACGCGGCGGCCTGCCCGTACAATGGCGGCATGAGCGAATACACCATCCTGATCGCCGACGACCACCCGCTGCTGCGTTCGGCGGTGGTGCAGTCATTGCGGCAGAGCCTGCCGCTGGCACAGGTACGCGAGGTGGCCAGCGCCGAGGCCCTGGCCGAAGCCCTCGACGCGCACCCGGATGTGGACCTGGTGCTGCTCGACCTGACCATGCCCGGCGCACACGGTTTCTCCGCGCTGCTGCACGTACGCGGCTCGCATCCGGATATTCCGGTGGTGATCCTCTCGTCCAACGACCATCCGCGGGTG
Source organism: Stenotrophomonas maltophilia group sp. Smal17 (assembly GCF_030237045.1). Lineage (NCBI taxonomy): Bacteria > Pseudomonadati > Pseudomonadota > Gammaproteobacteria > Lysobacterales > Lysobacteraceae > Stenotrophomonas > Stenotrophomonas maltophilia group sp. Smal17. The sequence continues at coordinate 40,708 of NZ_JASJSU010000024.1, read as the reverse complement.
ATCCGCCGCGCGCAGCAGTTCGGCGCTGCCGGTTTCATCCCGAAGTCGGCCCCGGCCGAGACCATCGGCGAGGCGGTGCAGGCGGTGCTCGACGGCGGCCTGTGGTTCCCGGCGATGGCCGCCGAGCGCTCCGAGGCCGACGCGCTGCTGGCCAGCCGCCTGGCCCAGCTGACCCCGCAGCAGTTCCGCGTGCTGCTGTGCCTGGCCGATGGCCTGCTCAACAAGCAGATCGCCTACACGCTGGGGCTGGCCGAGAACACGGTGAAGGTGCACGTCACCGCGATTCTGAAAAAACTCGAATGCCACAGCCGCACGCAGGCAGCGGTGCTGGTGAAGGCGCTGGAAACTACCCGCGATGGCGGATCAGCAGCTGGCTCATCAGCGCCCGCAGCGCCGGCGGTTTCACCGGCTTGGCCATCATTCCCCAGCCGCGCTCGGCGGCCATCTCGCGCAACCCCGCATCGCGCTCGGCGGTCACCAGCACCACTGGCGGGCGTGCCAGCCACAGTTCCGCCAGCGTCTCGTACAGCACCGGGCCGTGGTGATCGCCCATGCGCACATCCAGCAACACCAGTTCCGGCACGGTTGTGGCACTGGCCAACTGCAGCGCCGCCTGCGGGCCGTCGGCCAGCACCACCTCGCAGCCCCAGCGTTCCAGCAACGCGCGGCTGGCTGCGCAGACGTGAGGATCGTCATCGATCACCCAGACCCGACGCCCGCGCAGCGGATTGTCCGCGGCCGGTTCCTGCACCAGCACCGGCGCCGGTGCCGTAGTGGGAATCGCGCTGGCGTCGCCGAACGGCACACCCACCGCGAACACGCTGCCCTGGCCTACCTGCGAGCGCAGCCGGATCGGGTGGCCGAGCAGGCGGCCGATGCGGTCGACGATCGCCAGGCCGAGGCCGGCACCGCGCTGCTGGCCGTCGTGCAGGCGGCGGAATTCCTCGAAGATCTCGCCCTGCAGCGCATCGGGAATACCGGGTCCCTGGTCGTGCACTTCGATCCACAGCAGCCCGTCGCGGCGCCGGCAACCGAGCAGCACGCGGCCGCGTTCGCTGTAGCGCAGCGCATTGGACAGGAAGTTCTGCAGGATGCGCCGCAGCAGCGCTTCATCGCTGACCACCACCGCATCGGTATCGATCCAGTCCACCACCAGCCCGCGCGACTGTGCGGCGATGCCGAACTCGCGCGCCAGTGTCTGCAGCAGCGGCCCCAGCCGGAAGGCCTGCACGCGGGTCGGCAGGCTTCCCGACTCCAGCCGCGCGATATCCAGCAGGCTGTTGAGGATCGCGTCCTGCGCCGCGAGTGCAGCGTCGATGTGGTCGCTGGTCTGCTGCTGTGCCGGATCGCTCAGCTTGCCGCGCAGTACCGAGACGAACATGCGCGCGGCATTGAGCGGCTGCAGCAGGTCGTGCACCGCCGAGGCGACGAAGCGGGTCTTGTAGCGGTTGGCCTGCTCGGCTTCGCGGCGTGCTTCGTCCAGGTCGTGCGTACGCTCGGCGATGCGATGCTCGAGTGCGTCGGCCAGCGAGCGCAGTTCGCGCGCGGCGTTCTTGTAGCTGGTGATGTCGGCATAGCTGGTGACGAAGCCGCCGTCGGGCAGCGGATTGCCGCGGATCTCCAGCACCGTGCCGTCGTCCTTCTCGCTTTCGCGCATGTGCGGGCGGCCACTGCGCAGGTGATTGAGGCGGCGCTCGATCGCCTCATCGACCGGGCCCGGGCCCAGCAGGCCGCGACGCGCGTTGAAGCGGAACAGCTCCTCGATGGGCCGGCCCACGCGCACCAGGTCCAGCGGAAAGCGGAACAGCTCGAGGTAGCGCGAATTCCACGCGACCAGGCGCAGCTCGCGGTCGATCACCACCACGCCTTGTGGCAGATGTTCCAGGCTGCGGCTGAGGCCACTGTCGGCGTCGGTGGCAGCCTGCAGCAGGCCATCCTGCGCGGTGCGCAGCTCCTGCGCGTGCTGCTTGAGCAGGGTTTCCAGTTCACGGCGGCTGCGCAGGCGGTGCTTCGCCAGGCGCCGGCGCTGCTGCACGAACAGCACCAGGAAGCCCAGTGCGAGCCACGCGGCACCACCAGTCAGCGCCGCCGCACGGCCGGCGGCGGTGGCAGCGCTGGCGTCGTGCAGCAGGTGCAGGTTCCAGCCTTCGGCGGGCAGTGCAAGGCTCTGCCACAGCATCGGTTGTACCAGCGCAGGGTCGAGCAGGCGCACCATGCGCCCACCGTCGGCCAGCACGTCCTCGGTGCGTGCGCGCAGCGGCTGCAGGGCACGGTCGGCGTACTGCCGGGCGTCGAGCATTTCGCGGCGTTCATCAGCGCCCAAGGGGCGCAGCAGGCGGTAGCGCCAGTTGTCCCGGTTGGCCAGGAACACCACGTCGTGGTCATCGCTGGCCAGCACCACGTCCGGGCTGCTCAGCCATTCCTGCTCCAGCGCCGACAGTTCGACCTTGATCACCACCACGCCCAGCCGCTTGCCGTCTTCCTCGATGGCCTGCGACAGGTAGTAGCCGGGTACGCCGGTGGTCATGCCGATGCCGTAGAAACGGCCGCGGCCCTGGGCCAGCGCCTGGCGGTAGTACGGGCGGTAACTGTAGTTCTCGCCGACGTTGGTGGTCGGCTGGTCCCAGTTGCTGGCGGCCACGGCCACGCCGTCGTGGCCGACCAGGGTCAGCGTGGAGGCGCGGGTGACCTCGTTGGCACGCTGCAGCTTGAGGTTCAGCCGCTGCCGTTCGGCAGAAGAGGGCGGCACGCGCAGGGCGTGCAGCAGATCCGGATCAAGCGCCAGCACCTGCGGCAGCGTGCCGAAGCGGTCGATGCGCTGCTGCAGGCCCTGGCCATACAGCTGCAGCTGGCGTTGCACCTGGCTGCTTTCTTCGCCCAGTGCGCGCCGCCAGGCGTAGTGGCCGGCGGCGACCGCGCACAGCACGGTACCGCCGACCATCACCAGGATCGTCAGCAACAGCATCCGGTGGCGGCTGAGCCAGTACATGGCGGCAGTCTACGCAGGGCCGGCGGGCGTGGCGTGCACGCCCGCCGGGGTCTGACGTGGAAGGGGTCAGAAGTGCATCTGCGCGCGCAGCTCGAAGATTTCCGGCGTGCTGTGCACGCCACGACGGCTGGCGTCGACCTTCACGTAGTTGGCCTGGAACTTGAAGTGGCTGGTGAGGTACCAGTTCGCACCCAGGGTCAGGTCGTGCTGGCGGCCACCGAGGATGCTGCCGTCGTCGAGGTCCAGTCGGCTGTAGCGTGCCACCAGTTCAACCGCGCCGTAGTTGTGCGCGGGCTTGATGTTGGCCACGGCGCCGGCATTGTACGGGCGCGATTCGCCGGTCAGCACCCAGCTGGCCATCGCGTACTGGCCACTGCCGGTGTAGTCGGGCAGGCCCTTGCGGGTGACGGTGGCCTGCAGGGCTTCGGCCTGCAGCGAGAACGGGCCGCGGATCCAGATGCCTTCCAGGCCGGTGCGGCGGATCTGGTCGGCGGTGACCAGCGCGCCGGAGTCGACGTAACGGATGTCGGTCAGGCCGGCTTCCGGACGTGCGCGCAGGCGTGCGCTGGCTTCGTGGTGCACATCGCGGCCATCGCTGTAGCCGCGCGGATTTTCCTGCGAGTAGGCCAGGCCCAGGTGGATCACATCACCCGGCGCCTTCACCGGCGTCCACACGGCGCGCACCGCCTGGGTGGTGCCGGGGTTGTCACCCTGCAGGTCCTTGCCGCCATAGGCGCCGGCCTGCAGCAGGTACTGCGGGCGCTCCAGCACCCATTCCACGCCGGTACGGCGGCCGGCGTAGAACGCCTGCACCGGCAGCGCGGTTTCCAGGAAGCTGCCGGCACGCGAGGAGGTGTTCGCATCCAGGCCGACCGGGGTCTTCATGTAGCCGAAGCGGAAACGACCGACGTCGCGGCCGAAGAACGCCTTGCTCTCGAAGCGCACGAACACGTCCAGCCAGGTGTCGGCCTGGAAGTCGTAGTAGACCATCGCGTCGTAGACGCCCTTCTTCTTCAACGTTGCGCCGAACTCCTTGCGGCGCACGGCATCATCGTCCTCAAGGCCGCTGGCCGAGGAGAAGTCGTTGTAGTCGTAGGCGATGTTGGCGGTGGCGGCCAGCTCGGTGCCATCGCCGAAGGTGTACTTGGTCGGCCAGTTGTCGAAATCCGCTGCCGAAGCGAAGGCGGGAAGGGCGGCCAGCGACAGGGCCAGCAAGGTGGGAATCGGGCGCATGTTGGGTGCGGCTCTCTCGGATTGCGTGTGGACAGGACATCAACGGCCGCAAGGGCCGGAACTTTCGCAAGGACGCGCCCGGCCGTTCAGCCTGGGCCACCGGCCTCCCCGGGATCGGGCGGTGCGGCGCCAGTGTAGGCACCGTGGCCGCCTGAACCGGGGGGCTAGTACCAATAGGTTATCTGCGCCGGCGTGCCTGGCGCGTACAAAGGCGTCCATTGGTCGCACCCCTCGTGCATGCAGCACGGGGCCCGCGATCAGTTTCCACGGTAACGGTTCCCGTGCTGTCCCGGGGCCGTACGTGCCTGAAAACGCCCCTTCCGGAGTACGCCATGCACATCCCGACCGCAGCCCCGGCGCCTGCAAAGCCGTTGCCGATCTATCGCCAGCTGTATTTCCAGGTGATCGTGGCGATCGTCCTGGGCGCCATCCTCGGCCACTACGAACCGCTGATCGGCGAGAAGATGAAGCCGCTCGGCGACGCCTTCATCAACCTGGTGAAGATGATCATCGCGCCGGTGATCTTCCTGACCATCGTCACCGGCATCGCCAGCATGACCCACCTGCGCACCGTGGGCCGGGTGTTCGCCAAGGCGATGGCGTACTTCCTGTTCTTCTCCACGCTGGCGCTGATCGTCGGCATGATCGTGGCGCACGTGGTGCAGCCCGGCGCCGGCATGAACATCAACCCGGCCGAGCTGGACCAGACCGCGGTGCACAGCTACGTCGAGAAGTCGCATGACCTGACCCTGGTCGGCTTCCTGATGGACATCATCCCGAAGACGCTGCTCAGCGCCTTCGTCGACGGCAACATCCTGCAGGTGCTGTTCGTGGCCGTGCTGTTCGGCATCGCGCTGGCGATGGTGGGCGAGAAGGGCAAGCCGGTGCTGAACTTCCTGGAGGCGCTGGTCGCCCCGGTGTTCAAGCTGGTGCACATCCTGATGAAGGCCGCCCCGATCGGTGCCTTCGGTGCGATCGCCTTCACCATCGGCAAGTACGGCGTCGGTTCGCTGATCAACCTGGCCTGGCTGGTGGGCTCGTTCTACCTCACCGCGTTCCTGTTCGTGGCGGTCATCCTGGGCCTGGTCTGCCGCCTGTGCGGCTTCTCGGTGTTCAAGCTGGCGCGCTACCTGAAGGCCGAACTGCTGCTGGTGCTGGGCACCTCCTCGTCGGAGTCGGCGCTGCCGTCGCTGATGGAGAAGATGGAACGGGCCGGCTGCAGCAAGTCGGTGGTGGGCCTGGTGGTCCCGACGGGCTACTCGTTCAACCTGGACGGCACCAACATCTACATGACCCTGGCCGCGCTGTTCATCGCCCAGGCCACCAACACCGAACTGACCCTGGGCCACCAGATCGCCCTGCTGCTGGTCGCCATGCTCAGCTCCAAGGGCGCGGCCGGTGTCACCGGTGCCGGCTTCATCACCCTGGCCGCCACCCTGGCGGTGGTGCCGGAAGTGCCGGTGGCCGGCATGGCGCTGATCCTGGGCGTGGACCGCTTCATGAGCGAATGCCGCTCGCTGACCAACTTCATCGGTAATGCGGTGGCCACCGTGGTGGTCTCGCGCTGGGAAGGCGCACTGGACCGCAACCGCCTGCAGCTGGCGCTGGATGGCCGCGAAAGCGAGCTGCCGCCGCCGGTGGATGCGCTGCCCGAGGCGCTGCCGGCCAAGGGCTGATCCAGGTGTGTGGTACCGCGGGGCCGATCACGACAGTGGTACGGCCCCGCGGCGTTTCAAGGCGTCCCACGGCTGTCACGCGAGGCGCCGAAGCTGGTATCACGGTCTGGTCGCATACGGCACGGAATTGTGCGGTCGCAGCATGCATGCGACAGGATAGCGACAGGTCCAGACGCTCCAACGGGGGTATCATCCCCTGTCCCTTCTGCCCATTCATGTAACCCACATCGATGTCCAACGAAGATTTCAAACAGGCCGCCCTCGATTACCACCGGATGTCTCCGCCCGGCAAGATCAAGGTTTCCGCTACCAAGCCCATGCTGACCCAGCGCGACCTGTCGCTGGCGTATTCGCCGGGCGTGGCGTACGCCTGTGAAGCGATCAAGGCCGACCCGCAGCAGGCCAGCGAGCTGACCGCGCGCGGCAACCTGGTGGCGGTGATCTCCAACGGCACCGCGGTGCTGGGCCTGGGCAACATCGGCGCGCTGGCCGGCAAGCCGGTGATGGAAGGCAAGGGCGTGCTGTTCCAGAAGTTCGCCGGCATCGATGTGTTCGACATCGAAGTGGATGAAACCGACCCGGACAAGCTGGTCGACATCATCGCCTCGCTGGAGCCGACCTTCGGCGGCATCAACCTGGAAGACATCAAGGCGCCGGAATGCTTCGTGGTCGAGCGCAAGCTGCGCGAACGCATGAAGATCCCGGTGTTCCATGACGACCAGCACGGAACGGCGATCATCGTCGGCGCGGCCGTGCTCAACGCGATGGCGATCACCGGCAAGAAGATCGAGGACGTGAAGCTGGCGACCACGGGCATGGGCGCGGCCGGCATTTCCTGCGTGAACATGCTGGTGCAGCTGGGCCTGAAGCCGGAGAACATCCTGGCCTTCGACCGCGAGGGTGTGATCCATACCGGCCGCACCGACCTGGACCCGGAAAAGCAGCGCTATGCGCGCGACACCGACAAGCGCACCCTGGCCGAGATCGTCGATGGCGCGGATATCTTCCTGGGCCTGTCCGCGCCGGGCATCCTGACCGCCGAGATGGTGAAGACGATGGCGCCGGACCCGGTGATCTTCGCCCTGGCCAACCCGACCCCGGAAATCATGCCGGAACTGGCGCGTGCCGCCCGTCCGGACGCGATCATCGGCACCGGCCGTTCGGACTACCCGAACCAGGTCAACAACGTGCTGTGCTTCCCGTACCTGTTCCGCGGTGCGCTGGACGTGGGCGCCACCGCGATCAACGAGGAAATGAAGATCGCCTGCGTGCGTGCCATCGCTGCACTGGCACGCCGCGCCGCCACCGACATGGGCTCGGCCTATGGCGGCGACACCCCGAGCTTCGGCCGTGAATACCTGATTCCGCGTCCGTTCGACCGCCGCCTGCTGGTGGAGCTGTCGGCTGCCGTGGCCCAGGCCGCGATGGACTCGGGCGTGGCCTCGCGCCCGATCGACGACATGGGCGCCTACCGCGACAAGCTGGCCCAGTTCGTCTACCGCACCAGCCTGATGATGAAGCCGGTCTACGACCGCGCGCGCAGCGACAAGCAGCGCGTGGTGTATGCCGAAGGCGAAGAGGAAGTGGTGCTGCAGGCGGTGCAGAACGTGGTCGATGACGGCCTGGCGCACCCGATCCTGATCGGCCGCCCGGAAGTGATCGAGTCGCGCATCGAGCGCCTCGGCCTGCGCCTGAAGATCGGTGAGAACGTTGAAGTCACCAACATCAACGACGACCCGCGCTTCAACGAGTACTGGCAGTACTACCACGGCCTGACCGGCCGTCGTGGCGTGACCGTGGCCGCGGCGAAGAACCTGATGCGTTCGCGCCCGACCCTGATCGCCGCGGTGATGGTGGCGCGTGGCGAAGCCGATGCGATGCTGACCGGCATCGTCGGCCGCTTCCACAAGAAGCTGGGCTACGTGCGCAGCGTGCTGCCGCTGGAGCCGAAGGTCACCTCGACCTCGGCGATGACCGGCGTGATCAACCAGCAGGGCGTGTTCTTCTTCGTCGATACCCACGTGCAGGAAGACCCGACCGCCGAGCAGCTGTGCGAAGCCACGCTGCAGGCGGCCTACCGCATGAAGCTGTTCGGCATCGAGCCGAAGGTGGCGCTGCTGTCGCACTCCAACTTCGGCAGCCATGATTCGAAGGACGCGCTGAAGATGCGCCAGGTGCGCGAGCTGCTGCTCAAGCGCAACCCGCGTCTGAACGTGGACGGCGAAATGCAGGGCGACACCGCGTGGGATGAAGCGCTGCGCCAGAAGCTGCTGCCGGGCTCGACCCTGCAGGGCCGCGCCAACCTGTTCGTGCTGCCGAACCTGGAAGCGGCCAACATCGCCTACAACCTGGTGCGTGTGTTCACCGACGGTGTGGCGATCGGCCCGATCCTGATGGGCGTGAACAAGCCGGTGCATATCCTGACCACCAGCGCGACCTCGCGCCGGATCCTGAACATGACCGCGATCGCCGCGGTGGATGCGCAGATCCGCAAGCAGCTGGAAGCGGAAAAGAAGGCATAAGCCTTCTTTCCCACTTCCGCTGCCCACGCATTCTTCCTCTACCCCCGCCTTCGGCGCGCCCCTTCAACAAGAAGGGGCTCCTGGTCGGAAGAATGATGGCGCTGGCGCCGTTGGGCGTCGGCGCAAATGAAAACACCGGGCACTGCCCGGTGTTTTCATTTGCCGCAACGGTCGCCGAACCTGCCACACGCGCTTCGCAACCCGGTCATTTGCCTGCAACCCCGCTGGGGCCCAATACGCCCACGCGGCCCGGCCGTGGGAAGGGACCGGACCGGCCTTCCCACCCTGGGCCCGACCACCTCCCCATCGGCGAAAGTGTCATGCGCAATCGAGTGACCCGGCGGTACTTCCAGCAGTTGTTCGCGCTGTACGCAGGATTCGTGCGGTCGCGCTGAGGCCGCCAGCTGCCGCGGCGCGGCGGGCATCCGTGCCCACCGTGCATGCGGCTTACTGCGCCGCGCCGGGTGCCAGCAGTTCAATCTCCGCCAGCGGCATCCGGCTCGGTGCCACCAGGCGCAGGCGGTACTCGCTGTAGCGACCGGGCCTGGCGATGCGGAACGGCCGGGTCTGGCGAGCGGATTCGAAGTCTTCGCCGCTGCGCTGGTCCAGCAGCGTCCAGCTGCCGTCGCCGCTGCGGGCCTCCAGCGCCCATTCGCCACCGCGGATGCTGCCGTCGCCGCTGGTCAGCGTGTACATCGTCGGGGCGCCCTCGGCCAGCCCGGTCAGCGCGATGATCGCGCCACCGCCCAGGCCCACCGTGGTGCCGGCATCGTCATCCACCAGCGCCGGCAGGGCGCGGCCATCGGCCAGCGTCGCCTTCGCGGAGTGGCCGAGCAGGTCGTGCAGCAGCTGCGGACGCTGGCCACGCGCGGTCAGCGAGGGCGGCGCGTCGTCCACGCCACTGCCCCAGCGCGATGGCTGCGGCCCCATCACGAAGTCCAGCGTTGCACCCTTGGCGATCAGTTCGTGCGGCACCCAGGTCTTGGTCCAGGGTTTGCCGTTGATCTTCAGCGACTGCACGTAGACGTTCTCGCGCGTGTTGTTGGCCGCGTTCACGGTCAGCACGGCGCCGCCCTGCAGTTCCACGCGTGCGTGGCGGAATGCCGGCGAACCGATCACGTACTCGGGGGCGCCCATGCGCAACGGGTACAGGCCCAGCGAGGCCAGCACGTACCACGCCGAGGTCTCGCCATTGTCCTCGTCACCCGGATAGCCCTGGCCGATCTCGCTGCCGACGTACAGCCGCGACAGGATCTCGCGCACGTGCTGCTGGGTCTTCCACGGCTGCCCGGCATACAGGTACATCCACGGGATGTGGTGCGCCGGCTGGTTGCTGTGCGCGTACATGCCCATGCGCACATCGCGTGCTTCGGTCATTTCATGGATGGTGCCGCCGTAGGAGCCGGCCAGGGCCGGGTCTGCGGTTTCCGGGGTGGCGAAGAAGGCATCCAGCTTCGCCGCCAGCCTGTCGCGGCCACCGTACAGCGCGGCCAGGCCCTCGCCATCGTGGGCGGCGGTGAAGGCGAAGGTCCAGCCATTGGACTCGGTGTAGTCGTGGCCCCACACGCGCGGGTCGTAGCGCTTGGAATCCACTCGCCAGCGGCCGTCGGCAGTGCGGCCCTGGAAGAAGCCGGCGGCCGGATCGAACATCGTTGCGTAGCTGGCCGCGCGGTAGCGGAAGTAGTCGGCCTCGGTGCTGTAGCGCTCGCGTGCGGCAGGCGTGGTTGCGCGCTTGGCCAGGGCATCGGCCATGTTGGCGACGCCGAAGTCATTGAGCGCGCCTTCCATCGTCCACGACATGCCCTCGTGCACGTCGGCACTGGCATAGCCGCGGAAGGTCGAACGGTCCATGCCCTTGCGGCCGACGTGACGGTCCGGCGGTACCACGGTCGCGTTCTTCAACGCGGCGGCATAGGCCTCGGCCGGATCGAAGCCGCCGATGCCCTTCAGCCACGCGTCGGCGAAGGCCACGTCGGAGCTGGTACCGACCATCAGGTCGGCATAGCCCGGCGACGACCAGCGTGCGATCCAGCCACCGGCGCGATACTGCTCGATGAAGCCCTGCACCAGCTGCCCGGCATCATCGGGCGTGAACAGCGCATAGGCTGGCCACGTGGTGCGGAAGGTGTCCCAGAAACCGTTGTTGACGAACACCTTGCCATCGCGCACGGCGGCGAAGGTCCGGGTCGCGCTGCCGCCGGTGTTGTCCTCGCTGGCACTGGCCTGGTTGGCGTAGCGCCAGTCCGGTGCGGCCGCGCTGCCCACATTCTCGTGGCCGGAATTGGGATACAGGAAGAGCCGGTACAGGCTGGAATACAGCGTGGTCTTCTGGTCGTCGCTGGCATCGCCGATGTCGAAGCGGGCCAGGCGTGCATCCCAGGCATCCTGCGCGCGGCCGGCCACGCTCTCCAGCGTATCGGCCGCAGCAATCTCCAGCGCCAGATTGTGCCGGGCCTGTTCCACCGAGATCAGCGAGGTGGCGATGCGCATGTTCACCCGCCGCTCGCTGCCGGCATCGAACTTGATGTAGCCGGTGGGGCGGCCGGTGTCGATGCGGCCGCTGCTGCGCCACGGCTTGTCGAAACGGGCCGCCACGTACATGCGGCTGGCGCCGTTGGACAGGCCGCTGCGCGTATCGGTGTAGCCGGTGAGGGTCTGCGTGGCGGCATCCAGGGTCAGCCCACCACGCGCATCAACGTTGTCGAACAGCAGGTTGGCGTCGCCGTCTTCGGGGAAATCGAAGCGGAACAGCGCCGCATGGTCGGTCGGCGCGATCGCGGCGGCGATGCCGTTGTCGAAGCGCACGTCGTAACGGTAGGGGCGCGCACTCTCATGGCTGCGCTCGAACGACAGCGCGCGCTTGCGGCGGTCGGCGGACGGCACGCCGCGGTTGGCCGAGGGCATCACCTGGAAGGTCTGGCGGTCGCCCATCCACGGGCTGGGCTGGTGGCTCAGCGCAAGCGCCTGCAGCTGCGGACGGTTCTGCGCATCGTTCTGCTCGTTCCAGCGGTACAGCCAGTTCAGCGCACCGGCATCGGTCACCGGGGTCCAGAAGTTGAATCCGTGCGGCACCGCCGTGGCCGGGAAATTGTTGCCGCGCGAGAAGGTGCCGTTGGCCTGGGTGCCGCGGGTGGTCAGCACCCAATCGGAAGCCCGCTGTGGCTGGGGGCGTGGCTGCACGTCCAGGCGCACGTCGTCAATCCAGCCGGAGACCGGTGCACCCTCGGCACTGGCCACCTCCAGTTCGATCGCCACCACGCGACGCCCCTTCAGCGCGGGTACCTCGCCCAGGCGTATCGCCTTGCGCGCCCACTGCTGCGGATACAGCGTCTTCGACGCGCCTTGCGCGCGCGCGCCGATGGCCACGCCATGCTGGTCGCGTGCAGCGCTGGACGACACGCGGCTGCCATCGTCCAGCAGCAGGTCCAGCGAGACATAGGTCGAGGCCACGGTGTCCTTGCCGACGATTTCCGGCAGCACCAGCCATGACAGGGTGGTTTCGGCTTCGATGGGCAGATCGGTCCTGAACAGCTCGCGCCGCGCGCTGCCGCCGTTGCTGCTGTAGCGCAGTGCATGCAGGCCGCTGTAGCCGGCATTGCGCTTGGCGGCGTAGGGCGCGGCGGGACCGTCGCCGATCGACACCTGCAACCCACCCGCCGCCGGGGTCGGGGCCGGTTCACCCGGTTCGAACGAAGTCTGCAGCCCCTGTGCCAACACCGGCATCGCGGTAGTCGCACAGGCCAGGGCCAGGGCGAGCGGAAGCAGGGCGCGGCGTGGATCGGACAGGGTCATGCAGGGATCTCCCGGAAGGGCTGGCGGCGGGCAGAACCCGCATCGGCGGGCACCACGGACAGCATCGCTCCGCCCGCCGGGATGGCAGTGGGAGAGGCGATGCCGGTCCGGTGGGGGCGGGCCATGCGATCGGGTCGAAGAGGGCAGGTCGGGTCGAGACCTGGCCCGATCCTGCAACAGCCGCCGCGACCTGACAAGTGCCATTTAGTTCGATCCAAATGCGGGAAATAGTGCGGTCGGCAGGTTTTCGGCGCGAACCCGCCGGATCGATTGAAGAAATCGCCCTGCCGATCCGGCCTGCGCAGGGGCGGCACAATGTCGGGGCGGCCCGGATGCTAGAATCACAGCCCTCGCAACCCGTTCATCGACATCCGCCATGAGCCATACCGCCACCGCGCCCGCCAACGCCGAGAAGCGCTACACCGTGCACCGCAGCGATCTGCCGCTGAGCTGCCCGACCCCGGAAATGGCGCTGTGGAACTCGCATCCGCGCGTGTACCTGCCGATCGAAGACGAGCCCAACGGCGAAGCGCAGTGCCCGTACTGCGGTTCCGTGTTCGTGCTGGCCGACTAAGCGGCCGCCCCTTCGATGCGCCGATTGACCGTGGTGCAGTTGCTGCCGGCGCTGCACTCCGGCGGTGTCGAGCGCTCGACCCTGGAAATTGCTGCGGCCCTGGTCGCCGCCGGCCATCGCGCGCTGGTGGTTTCTGCTGGTGGCCGCCTGGTGCAGCCGCTGCTGGACAGCGGTGCCGAGCACCTCACCCTCGACATCGGCCGCAAGTCGCTGCTGACCCTGCGGCATCTGCCGACCCTGCGGCGCCTGTTTGCCGAGGTCGGCGCCGACATCGTGCATGCTCGTTCGCGGCTGCCGGCCTGGCTGGGCCTGTACGCGATCCGCGCCATGCCCGCCGCACAGCGCCCGCACTGGGTCACCACCGTGCACGGGCTGAACTCACCCAGTCGCTACAGCGCAGTGATGACCAGCGGCGAGCGCGTGATCTGCGTATCCAACAGCGTACGTGACTACGTGCGCCGGCATTACCCGACGGTCCCCGAAGCGACGCTGCAGGTGATCCCGCGCGGCGTCGACGTCGCCCAGTTCCCGCGCGTGGCGCGCGCCGACCGCCGGCCGCGCCTGGCGCTGGCGGCCGATCATCCGTGGCTGGCGCAGGTGGAAGGCCCGCTGCTGCTGCTGCCGGGGCGGGGCACCCGCCTGAAGGGCCACGCCCATGCGCTGCAGCTGCTGTCCGACGTGCGCGCCGCCGGTGTGCCGGCCCAGCTGTGGATGCTGGGCACCGATGAACCGGGCCGCGAAGCCTATGTGGCGGATCTGCGCCGGCAGGCGACGGCGCTGGGCGTGGCCGAGGCCGTGCAGATCAGCGCGCCCACCGCACGCATTGCCCAGGCCTATGCCGCCAGTGACCTGGTGCTGCAGCTGTCGGACAAACCGGAAGCCTTTGGCCGCACCGTGGTCGAGGCGCTGTCGGTCGGCCGCCCGGTGCTGGGCTGGGACCATGGCGGCGTGGGTGAACTGCTGCAGCAACTGCAACCCGCGGGCGCCGTACCGTTGGGTGATGCGCGGGCACTGGGTGAACGCGCGCTGGCCCTGCTGGCGCAGCCGCCGTCCCTGCCGGCGCGCATCCCGTTTACCCTGCAGGCCATGCAGCGTGACACCCTTCGCCTCTATGCCGACCTTGCCGGCTGACGCCACCGTTCCCCTGCGCGACGACCGCGCCGGGCGCTGGGCACCCTGGTGGGTGCTGGCGTACGTGGCGATGTGGCCGCTGCCGGGCATCGCCGAAACCGTGCTCGGACTGGGCGCGCTGTACGCCGCCGCGCGCATGGTCATGCGCCGCCTGCAGCGCCGTCCGCACCTGCTGAGCACGGCGGCCTGGGCGCTGACCTCGATCCTGTTCCTTGGCTACTGGCTGCCGCAGGCGTTCTCGGCCATCGATGCCATCGATCCTGCAGCGTCGTGGACCAAGGCGGCCGCCGGCCTGCGCTATCTTCCTTTCATGTGGCTGGTGGCAATCGCCGTAGCCACGCCCGAACGGCGAAGGCTGACCTTCGGTGGCCTGGCACTGATCACGGGTGCATGGACGCTGGATGCACTGGTACAGGCCGTGGCCGGTACCAGCCCATGGTTCTGGTCGCTGGAACACCTGAAGCTGGCCGTGAGCGGCCACGCGTTGTGCCCGGCGGACGAAGCCGCCCTGGCTGACCGGCTCAGTGGGGCCCTGGGGCCCTGCAACCTCAAGTTCGGCCAGGTGCTGGCCAGCTTGTCACCGTTCCTGTTGTTGCCGATCGCGCGGCGCTTCGGCAATGCGGGCTGGTTGCTGGCGGCCGCCGCGCTTGGCGGCGTGCTGCTGCTGGCAGGGTCGCGTGCCTCGTGGATCACGTTCGCACTGGTGCTGGCCTACAGTGGCGTGCGCCAGTTCGGCTGGAAGCGGCTGGCGTTGCTGGCGCTGCTTGCGGTGCTGGCAGCCGGCGCGTTGACCGCCAGCGTGCCGCAACTGCGCGAACGCTTCGCGCGTACGGCGATGGCCTGGGAGGGCGGCGAACGCGGTGTCGACCAGGCGCTGTCCGGGCGTGCACGGATCTGGCAGGCCGCCGTGTGCATGATTGAAGAACATCCGATCAACGGTGTCGGCGCACGCGGCTTCCGCGATGCCTATCCGGCCTGCGTCGCCGATGAGGGGCCGGCGGTCTGGGGTAATGCGCCTGCGCTGCATGCCCATCAGATCGTGCTGGAAATCCTCGCTGAAACCGGCGTGCTCGGTCTGCTGCTGTGGTTGGCGGCGGTGGCCCAGGCCTGGCGCGCATGGCGCTATGCGCCGGCCAGCGCGCGTGAGCGCGCGCGCCCGGCGATGCTGGCGCTGGCGGTCACGGTGTTTCCGCTCAACACCCACCTGGCGTTCTACTCGGCGTTCTGGGGCGGCCTGACGGTGATGCTGGCCGCGCTGTTCGCCGGCAGCCTGCTGGCGCGCGAGGCAGAGGATTCGCCGCCGATACGGTAGTTGCCAACCTTGGTTGGCCATCCCCAGGTCGAGGGTCAGATCATCGGCGCCAACCAAGGTTGGCGACTACCTCGCGCATGCAGACGCCCAGCAGTCCGGTCGATGTCAGCCCTGGCTGGCACCGGCTGCCACATCCAGCTAATTGTAGAAATCGCTCCGCCCGCCCGGTTGGCGCTTGAAACGGCGATGGATCCACAGGTACTGGTCGGGCGCCTCGCGCACCATCGCTTCGATGGCCTGGTTGACCCGGGTGGTGTCTGCTTCCACGTCCTCGCTGGGGAAGTTCTCCAGCGGTGCGCCGATCTTCAGGAAGTACTTCCCGCCTTCGCGGCGGTGGAAGTACGGGATCACGGCGCAGCCGGTCATCCGCGCCAGCTGGTGGGTGGCGGTGATGGTGGACGCGGTGTGGCCGAAGAACGGCACGAACACGGTGTCCTTGCCGCGCATGTCCTGGTCCGGCGCGTACCAGAGGAAGCCGCCCTTCTTCAGGTGCCGCACAGTGGCGCGGATGTCCTCGTTGGCATACATCGCCTTGGCGTAGCGCAGGCGGCCGAACTTCACCGCCCACTCGTACACCGGGTTCTTGTGCTTGCGGTACATGCCCGACAGGTCGACGTAGTCGCACAGCAGGCGGCCACACATCTCCAGGGTCATGAAGTGGCCGGAGACCAGCAGCACGCCGCGGCCTTCGGCCTGCATCCGGCGCAGATGTTCCAGGCCCTCGATCTGCACCTGCGGACGGATGCGGTCGATGCTGCCCCACCAGGCACGGATGCATTCGAACACGCCCACGCCCAGCGCATCGAAGCTGTCGCGCACCAGGCGCTGGCGCCAGGCCTCGTCCTTTTCCGGGAAGCACAGCTGCAGGTTGACCTCGGCGGCGCGGCGGCGGCTGCCGAGCAGGCGCCAGCTGATCCAGCCGACGCCACGGCCCAGCGCGCGCTGCAGCATCCACGGCAGGCGGGCGATGGCGAAGGCGCCGAACATGACGGCGAACATCGGCCAGTTGCGGGGATCGCGCAGCGACGGGCGGATGGCAGTGGAGGCATCGGACATTGCTCCATTCTACCAACCCGGCCGCGTGTCTTTCCCGGGGGCCTCCCGTATCCTTGCCGCATGCGTAAAGACCCTGTCGAATGGATCCTGCGCGGCCTGTATTCGGCCGTGCTTTACCTGCTGCTGCCGATCACCGTGTACCACCTGGTCTGGCGCGGTTTCCGGGTCCGTGAATACTTCCGGCGCTGGGACGAGCGCTACGCCTCCTACCCACAGCCGACCGGCCAGCCGCGGGTCTGGCTGCATGCGGTGTCGGTGGGCGAGGTCAATGCCGCCGCCCCGCTGGTCAACGCCCTGCGCCAGCAACGTCCGGATATCCGCTGGGTCATCACCACCATCACCCCGACCGGGTCCGAACGCGTGCGCGCGCTGTGGGGCGACGCGCTCGACCATGTCTACCTGCCGTACGACGTGCCCGGCAGCGTCAACCGCTTCCTCGGCCACTTCCGGCCCAGCCTGGCGCTGATCCTGGAGACCGAGCTGTGGCCGAACATGCTGTTCGGTTGCCGCGATCGCCGCATTCCGGTCTACATCCTCAATGCCCGCCTGTCGGCCCGCTCGCTGCGTGGCTACCGGTTGCTGGCAGCGCTGATCCGTCGCGCCCTGCGCACGGTTACCTGCGTCGCCGCACAGTCGCAGGATGATGCCGAGCGTTTCGTGCAGCTGGGCGCGGCCCCCGAGCAGGTGCAGGCGCTGGGCAACCTGAAGTTCGACATCGCCACGCCGGACGTTCAGGATTTCGTCGCGCAGTTCCATGCGCAGGTACCCGCTGGACGCCCGGTGTGGATCGCCGCCAGCACCCATGACGGTGAGGAGCAGGCGGTGATCGACCTGCACCGTCGCCTGCGCCAGCAGCATCCCGACCTGCTGCTGCTGTGGGCGCCGCGCCATCCCGAGCGCTTCCCGAAGGTGGAGGCCCTGGCGCGCGAGCAGGGCTGGAATGTGGCGACCCGGCGTGCGATGCAGTGGCCGGACGCCGGCACCGATGTGTTCGTCATCGACACCCTGGGTGAACTGATGCCGTTCTATGCCTGTGCGCAGGTGGCGTTCGTCGGCGGCAGCCTGCAATCGATCGGTGGCCACAACCTGCTGGAACCGGCGGCGATGGGCACCGCCGCGGTGACCGGCCCGCACCTGCACAACTTCTCCGAGATCTCACGACGCATGCGCGAGGCCGGTGCCCTGCTGATCGGCGAGGACGTGCAGGCGGTTGGCGATCTGCTGCAGCACCTGCTTGATGACGAACGTGCACGCGAGGACATGGCGCGTGCCGGCTGCACCCTGGTCAGCAACGGTCGCGGCGCATTGCAGCGTACGCTGGCGCTGGTGGCCCCCCACCTGCCTCCTCCGCGCAGCTGAGGCCGCAGGGGATTCGATCCACGTACTGCGGATCGAATGACGTGATCGCCTGCATCAATTCTGCTTAACGGCGAGATTTCTGTCGTTGCAGGACCGTGGAACGGTGTGCCGACGTGCCTGCGATCACAATGCGGCGTGCACGCCACGGATTCTGATATCGCCCTTCGCCGCAGGCTGCCAGCCTGCTGTCGAACGTGCTTGGGCGGATATCAAGGAACCTTGCGATGGATAGCGACAGCGGCCCGGGCGACATGGGCGATGCAGGGCCGGGCAGGGACCACCTTGCAGGGGTGATCCTGACCCTGATGCTGGGTGGCAGCGTGATCGCGCTGGTGGGGCAGCACACCGCCGCACAGGCAGGCCCTGCGATCGTGTTGAGCCTGTTGCTGGCTGCGCTGGGCACCGCGCCGCTGCTGTATTGCCTGCACATCCTGGGCCGGCAGCTGCCGGTGGCCGAGGGCCTGCACGGCCTGCTGCGGGCGCGTTGGGGCAGGGTCCCGGCCGGCCTGCTCGGCGCCGCGCTGCTGGTGGAACTGATGGCGACCAGCGCCGGCGTGGCGCAGTCCATGGCCAGCCACGTGCATGCGCTGCTGGCCAGCTGTGGCATCGAGGCCGGTAACGCGATGCCGGTTGCGCTGATGGCCACCCTTGGCCTGCTTCTGCTTGGGCTGATCGGATTGCTGCCACCGAGGCGTGGGGCGCTGGTGGCCTGTGCGTTGCTGACGGTGAAGCTGGGCACCGGCCTGTTGCTGCTGGTGCTGGCGGCCCGCCATGTGCACTACGCGCTCTGGATACCGTGGCTGCCGGAGGCCACGGCGCCCTATCGCTTCGGGCCAGGAGGAGTGCTGGCAGCCAGCGTGCCGCTGCTCGGCGTGTTTGCCTGTGCCGGCCTGGTGCTGGGATTTCCCGGCGTGTGTGGCCAGGTGCGGACGCGACAGGCGGCGTTGCTGGCGAGCACGCTGCTGCTGGCCATGCTGCTGCTGATCGTGCTGGCCGCGTTGCAGTCCGGCCTGGTCGAGTTTCCGGCCTTGGCCAGTACGCGGCCGTTGTCGGTGGCATTGCAGCAGCACCCGCAACTGCAGTGGATGATGCCGCTGCTGCCACTGGCGGGGGCGAGCGGGTTGGCGGCACTCCTGCTGGTGCTGCTGCGGGTGGCTGCGCGGTTGGCAACGCAGTTGTGGACGGCGGCCCGCGATGCATCGCATGGGCGTGTTGCGCCGCCGATGCCGGTCGCGGTGGTGCTGGCCGCGGCGCTGCTGGCGCTGGCGATGCCGATGGGCACATTGCCGGTGCTGCCTGGGCCGGCAACCCTGCTGGTGATGGCGGCGCTGTGCCTGGCTGCCCTGCGCGCGCAGGTTCCGCTACCACGCGCCCTGCCGGTGCTGGCCCCCCTGGCCGCCGCGCTGTGCCTGTTGGCCGCCGCGGAACGGATGCGTGCGTGGCCCGGCTGACGACCAGGCAAGCCTCCCATGCGTGGAGGCTTCGGCCTGCGTCGCGCACAAAAAAAAGCCACCCTCGCGGGTGGCTTCTTCGTTGCCGGCAGGGCGGCGACTCAGTGCGTGGTCGTTGCCGGGTTGCCTGCGTCCTGGGTCAGCAGGCGGTTGACGTCCTGCAGCTCGGCCACATCCAGTGCGCCCAGCGACTGGCTCAGCAGCAGGCGGTTCTGCAGGAAGGTGTAGCGGGCGTTGGCGTAATCCAGCTGCGCCGAGAACAGGATGCGCTGGTTCTGGATCACGTCCAGCACGGTACGGGTACCGACTTCCAGGCCAACCTGCGAGGCGTCGTACGCGCTCTGCGCCGAGACCACCGCCAGGCGGCGGGCTTCCACTTCGCTGATGCCCTGCACCAGGGTCTGGTAGGCGTTGCGGGTGTTGCGGTCCAGGGCACGCTTCTGCTGTTCGTAGCCGTCCTGGGCGATGTCACGCTGGGCCAGCGCCTGGCGCACGCCGGACTGGGTGGCACCGCCGGAGAAGATCGGCACGCTCAGGGTCAGGCCGATGCTGTTGGTGCGTGCGTCCGGCGACAGCGAGCCGGCACCGGTGCTGTCACCCCAGGTCGCGCTCTTGCCCCAGCTGCCGCCCAGCGACAGGGTCGGGTAATGGCCACCGCGGGCGGCCTGCACGCTGGCTTCGGCGGCACTGACCTTCAGTTCCTGCGCCTTCAGCGCCGGATTCTGGTTGGTCGCCTGGTGCACCAGTTCGTCGATGTTGCCGCGGTTGGCCGGCACTTCCGGGCGGAAGTCCGCCGGCAGGCCACGCAGGTTGACCACCGGCTGGCCGGTCAGTTCGGTCAGGGCCTGGTAGTTATCGGCCAGGGTGTTCTGCGCAACGATGGTGTTTGCGCGCGCCTGGTCGTACTGGGCGCGTGCTTCATGCACGTCGGTGATTGGCGCCAGGCCCACTTCCAGGCGCTTGTCGGCGAAGTCGAACTGCTTCTTCGCGGCCGCTTCATTGGTCTGTGCGGCGTTCAGCGATTCGATCGCCACCAGCACGTTGAAGTAGGCCGCCGAGGTGCGCACGATCAGGCTGTCGTTGGCCGAGTCGAGGGTGAAGTCCGCCGCCTTGCTCAGTTCGCGCTGCGAACGCAGGTTGTTGATCTGGGTCCAGTTGAACAGCGTCTGGCTGCCGTCGATCGTGTAGTTGCGGCGCTTGCTGGTGACCGTGCCGGAGTTGGCGTCATGGTCGGCTTCGCTGCGCGAGCGGTTCAGCGTGGCCTGGCCATTGATCTGCGGCAGCAGGGCGGCGCGCGCCTGCACGGCGCCTTCCTTGTCGACCAGCCGGGTCGATTCGGCGGCGGACAGCTGCGGATCGCCGTTGCGCGCCATCTCGTAGACCTGCAGCAGGTCGGCGGCATGGGCGGACAACGGCAGCAGGGCAGTGGCCAGCGCAACAGCGAGGGATCGGCGGATCATTGCGGCTTCCTTGGACTCAGAGGTGGAACTGGGGTGCCGGGGCGGCACCGCGCAGGTAATCGATATCGGTTTCGAACAGCGATTCGGTGCTGCCGTCGGCCTTGACCAGCAGGGCCTCCATCGCCGGCGAGCGGCCCTGGATCACGAACAGGCGGCCACCCGGACGCAGCCACGAGGCGAACTGTGACGGCACCACGTCGACCGCACCAGTGACACAGATCACGTCAAAACGGCGTTCGGTCTGCCAGGACAGGGCGTCGGCCACTTCCACACGGACATTGGTGCCCAGGCCGGAGGCGTCCAGACGGGCGCGTGCGGCGGCGGCCAGTTCCGGGTCGATCTCCAGGCTCAGCACGTCGCGCGCCAGCGCGCCGATGCAGGCAGCCAGGAAGCCGCTGCCGGTGCCGATCTCCAGCACTTCGTCACCCGGCTGCAGGTCCAGTGCCTGCAGGGTACGGCCCTCGATGACCGGCTTCATCATCTTCTGGCCATGGCCGATCGGCAGTTCGACGTCGGCGTAGGCCAGCGCCCGGTGCGCGTCGGCGACAAAGGCCTCGCGCGGCAGGCGGGCGAGGACGTCGAGCACCTTGATGTCCAGCACGTCCCAGGGACGGATCTGCTGTTCCACCATCAGTTCGCGGGCGTGGGCGTAATCAATCGTCATGAGGTTCAAATCCAGCGCAGTGGGCCGGCCATTTTACCGGTGCCGGAGGCCGGCGGCGCGCCCAGAGCATCAGCTGCCGGGTGGCCGGGGTCGCAGTGCCGGAAGTCATCGCGACCTCCGGTTCGTTCAGTTTTGGTTATCCGGCCGTCCCGGCCCCTCGCGGCGCATAGGCGCGCAGGAAGAAGTCGATGCTGGCGGTCACGTGGGTCAGAGGGTCGCACTCCACCGGTGACAGTGGCATGCCGCACATCATATGCATGTGCACTTCGCCCTTCACCAGGGTCAGGAACTGCTGGCCGGCGAGATAGTAATCGGCAATCTCCAGCTCGCCGCGTTCGCCGCGCGCGCGCAGGAAGTCTGCCAGGGCCGCGCAGGTACGTTCCGGGCCGGCCTGCCAGAACAGCTCGCGCAGGCGTTCATCGGTCTCCGGGGCCATCATCATGCGCTGGATCGAGATTGCCGCATCGGAGGTGATCAGCTCGAAGAAGGCCAGGCCGATGCCGATCAGCTGGTCGCGCAGCGGGCCGTCCGCGTCGGCCACGAACAGGGCGTCGGGCAGCATTTCAATGCATTTGGACTGCACGGCCTCGGAGAACAGGGTCTCCTTGTCGCCGAAATGGCTGTACACGGTCAGCTTCGAGACGCCGGCCTGAGCAGCGATGGCGTCCATGCTCACGCCGGTATAGCCCTGTTCGATGAACAGTGCCTTGGCTGCTTCAAGGATCGCCGCGCGCTTGCCGAGATCCTTGGGGCGCCCGGGTCCGGCGGCCTTGGCAGCAGGCTTGGCCGACGGCTTGCGGGAAGTAGGAGAACTCATCGCAACAATACTAGACCAAGCGGTTCGATATTTATACTATACCGACCGGTTTATTAAATTGGGCCGGCAGTCGCGGCTCCCCCCTTGTTGGACCCTGCGTTTTCAGGACGTTGACCGATGAAGATCGTGCGCTGGATGGGCGGTATGGTGTGGGTGGCTGCGCTGGCAGCCTGTTCGGGACAGGAACAGGCGCCGCAGGCGGCCGTGCCGGTGCTGGTGGTTCACCCTGGCGAGCAGGCCGGGCAGGCGCCTGCGGCGTTCCCGGGCACGGTGCGCGCACGCCAGGAAAGCCCGCTGTCGTTCCGCGTCGGCGGCAACCTGGTCAAGCGCCACGTCGATGCCGGCCAGCGGGTGAAGAAGGGCGACGTGCTGGCCGAGCTGGACGTGGCCGACTTCGCGCTGCAGGCCCGCGCTTCGCAGGCCCAGCTGGCCGCGGCCGAGGCCGACCTGGTGCGCGCCCGCGACGACCTCAAGCGCTATCAGGTGCTGGCCGACCAGCAGCTGGTCAGCCGCTCGCAGCTGGACCAGCAGTCTGCCGCGTTCAAGGCCGCGCAGGGCCAGGCCAATGCGGCGCGTGCCAACCTCGATGTGCTGCGCAACCAGGCCGATTACGCGCAGCTGCGTGCACCGGCCGACGGCGTGATCGCCAGCCGCGAGGCCGAAGCCGGGCAGGTGGTGTCCGCCGGCCAGACCATTTTCAACCTGGCCGCCGACGGTGGCCGCGAAGTGCTGATCGACCTGCCCGAAGCCACCATCCGCGATTACGCGGTCGGCCAGCCGGTCGAGGTGGAACTGTGGAACCGTCCCGGCCAGCGCCTGCCAGGCACGATCCGCGAGATTGCCGCCGCTGCCGATCCGCAGGCACGGACCTATGCGACCCGGGTCAGCCTGGCGGCCGATGCACTGGCTGATGTGGAGCTGGGCCAGAGCGCACGTGTCTACAGCAGCGCCGGCCGCCACGGCACCCTGCAGCTGCCGCTGGGCGCGCTGCAACGCGGTGCCAACGGTGCCGCCAGCGTGTGGGTGGTCGATCCGGCCAACAGCACGCTGAAGGCTGCGGCGGTCACCACCGGTGCCTACGGCAGCGAGACGGTGCCGGTGCTCACGGGCGTCGGCGCAGGCGACTGGGTGGTCGCCGCCGGTGGCCATCTGCTGCGTGCCGGCCAGCCGGTGATCGCCGTGGACCGGCAGAACCGCCCGGTGCTGAAGCCGGCCGCGCCGGCCGCCGCCGCCAAGGCCAAGGAGTAAGCCAGTGCGCCGCTTCAATCTTTCCGAGTGGGCGTTGGCCAACCGTCCACTGGTGCTGTTTGCGATGCTCGCCTTCGCGCTGATCGGCGCGTGGTCATACAAGCACCTGGGCCAGTCCGAGGATCCACCGTTCACCTTCAAGGCGATGGTGGTGCGCACGCTGTGGCCGGGCGCCACCGCCGAGCAGGTCTCGCGGCAGGTGACCGAGCCGATCGAGAAGGCGCTGATGAACACCGGCGAGTACGAGTTCATCCGCTCGTACTCGCGCCCGGGCGAATCGCAGGTGATCTTCATGGCCCGCGACAGCCTGCGTTCCCGGCAGATTCCGGACCTGTGGTACCAGGTGCGCAAGCGCGTGGGCGACATCCGGGCGACGCTGCCGCGCGAGATCGTCGGCCCGTTCTTCAACGATGAGTTTGGCGACACCTACGGCAACATCTACGCGCTGACCGGCAAGGGCTTCGACTACGCCGTGATGCGCGACTACGCCGACCGTATCCAGCTGGAACTGCAGCGCGTGCCCGACGTCGGCAAGATCGACCTGGTCGGCCTGCAGGACGAGAAGGTGTGGATCGAGCTGTCCAATACCCGCCTGGCGACGCTGGGCGTGTCGATGCAGCAGGTACAGCAGGCATTGGCCGACCAGAACGCGATCACCGGCACCAGCTTCTTCGAGACCGCCACTGATCGCGTGCAGCTGCGCGTGACCGGCCAGTTCAACGATATCGAGGCGATCCGCCAGTTCCCGATCCGGGCAGGCGACCGGACCGTGCACCTGGGTGATATTGCCGAGGTGAAGCGCGGCTTCGCCGACCCGGCCTCGCCGAAGATGCGCTTCATGGGCGAAGAAGCGATCGGCCTGGCGGTGGCGATGAAGGACGGCGGTGACATCCTCAAGCTCGGTGCCAACCTCGATGCCGAATTCGAGCGCCTGCAGAAGACCCTGCCGGCCGGCATGCAGCTGCGCAAGGTGTCCGACCAGCCGCAGTCGGTGGAAGAGTCGGTGGGCGAGTTCGTGCAGGTGCTGACCGAGGCGGTGGTGATCGTGCTGCTGGTCAGCTTCTTCTCGCTGGGCCTGCGTACCGGCCTGGTGGTGGGCGTGACCATTCCGCTGGTGCTGGCGATGACCTTCTTCGTCATGCACTACTTCGACATCGGCCTGCACAAGATCTCGCTGGGCGCGCTGGTGCTGGCACTGGGCCTGCTGGTGGACGATGCGATCATCGCGGTGGAGATGATGGCCACCAAGATGGAACAGGGCTACGACCGCCTGCGCGCGGCCAGCTTCGCCTGGGAGTCAACCGCGTTCCCGATGCTGACCGGTACCCTGATCACCGCGGCCGGCTTCCTGCCGATCGCCACGGCGGCATCGAGCACCGGTGAGTACACCCGCTCGCTGTTCCAGGTGGTGACCATCGCGCTGGTGGTGTCGTGGATCGCAGCGGTGCTGTTCATCCCGTACCTGGGCGACAAGATGCTGCCGGACCTGTTCAATCCGCAGCCGCCCAAGCCGGGCAGCCTGTCCGCGCGCTGGCATGCCAGGCGCCAGCAGTGGGCCGACCGCTACCCGGCGCTGGCCAACCTGATCGCGCCACCGCAGCACGGGCACGACCATGACCCGTACCAGCGCCCGTTCTACCGCAGCTTCCGTCGCTTCCTCGACGCCTGCCTGCGTCGTCGCTGGTGGGTGATCGCCGCGACCATCG
Source organism: Stenotrophomonas maltophilia group sp. Smal17 (assembly GCF_030237045.1). Lineage (NCBI taxonomy): Bacteria > Pseudomonadati > Pseudomonadota > Gammaproteobacteria > Lysobacterales > Lysobacteraceae > Stenotrophomonas > Stenotrophomonas maltophilia group sp. Smal17. The sequence goes on along the minus strand of NZ_JASJSU010000024.1, from coordinate 15,718 downwards.
CCCTGTTCGTGTTCTCGCTGATGATGTTCCGCTTCGTGCCGCAGCAGTTCTTCCCGGATTCGACCCGGCCGGAGCTGATGGTGGACATCGAGCTGGCCGAGGGCGCGTCGCTGCGCTCGACCCAGGCCCAGGCCGAGAAGCTGGAAAAGCTGCTGTCCAGCCGCGACGGCATCGCCAACTACGTGTCCTATGTCGGTACCGGTTCGCCGCGCTTCTACCTGCCGCTGGACCAGCAGCTGCCGGCGACCAACTTCGCCCAGTTCGTGGTGCTGGCCAAGGACATCAAGTCGCGCGAAAGCACCCGCGACTGGCTGCTGCACGAGGTGATCCCGAAGTTCCCGGATGTGCAGATGCGCGTGACCCGCCTGGAGAACGGCCCGCCGGTCGGCTACCCGGTGCAGATGCGCATTTCCGGCGAGCACATCGAGAGGGTGCAGGCGATCGCGCGCCAGGTCGAGGCCAAGGTGCGTGAGAACCCGCACGTGATGAACGTCAACCTGGACTGGAGCGAGCCGAGCAAGGTGGTGCGGCTGGTGATCGACCAGGAGCGTGCCCGCGCGCTGGGCGTGAGCAGTGCCCAGGTCAGCCAGTTCCTGTCCAGTTCGCTGGCCGGGCAATCGGTGAGCGTGTACCGCGAAGGCAATCGCCAGATCGAGATGCTGTTGCGCGGCCCGGCCGATGAGCGCAACCAGCTGGAGCTGTTGTCGAGCCTGTCGATGCCCACCGCCAACGGCGGCAGCATCACGCTGTCGCAGGTGGCGACGATGGAGTACGGCTTCGAGGACGGCATCATCTGGCACCGCAACCGACTGCCGACGGTGACCGTGCGCGCCGACATCAGCGATGGCATGCAGCCGCTGGACGTGGTGCACCAGATCCTGCCGACGCTGGACGGCATCCGTGCTGAACTGCCCAGCGGCTACCTGCTGGAAACCGGCGGTACGGTGGAGGATTCGGCCCGCGGCCAGAACTCGATCAAGGCCGGCATGCCGCTGTTCCTGGTGGTGGTGGCGACGCTGCTGATGCTGCAGCTGCGCAGCTTCTCGCGCGCAGCGATGGTGCTGGTGACCGCGCCGCTGGGCATCATCGGTGCGACCCTGTTCCTGCTGCTGTTCCGCGCGCCGTTCGGCTTCGTGGCACTGCTGGGCACGATCGCACTGGCCGGCATGATCATGCGCAACTCGGTGATCCTGATCGACCAGATCCAGCAGGACATCGACGCCGGGCATGACCGCTGGCATTCGATCATCGATGCCACGGTGCGCCGCTTCCGCCCGATCGTGCTGACCGCGCTGGCTGCCGTGCTGGCGATGATTCCGCTGTCGCGCAGTGCGTTCTATGGCTCGATGGCGATCTCGATCATGGGCGGCCTGATCGTGGGAACGGTGCTGACCCTGGTGTTCCTGCCGGCGTTGTATGCGGCGTGGTTCCGGGTCAAGCCGGACGAATCCGGGGCGTGATGCCCCGGGTTTTCCCGGCCTCGGCCTCTGGCAGGTGCCAACCTTGGTTGGCACTGACGCATGCATCCACGCACGGCGTGGATGGATCTGCTCGCGGGATCTGCTTTCTGTAGAGCCGAGCCATGCTCGGCTGCTCTTCGCGCGATGATGGGATGAGTCGAGCATGGCTCGACTCTACAGAAGCATCCACGCATGGCGTGGATCTACTGCAGCTGCAGTCCGGTGCGCAGCAATGGCAACAACCACTCGATGAACACCCGCACGCGGTGTGCGCGATGCTGCCGGTGCGGCTGCAGCAGGGTTACCGGCAGCGGCTGCGCGACGTGCTGCGGCAGCACTTCCACCAATGCGCCTGATTGCAGTTCGGCCTGCACGTCGTAGCGCGGAATCTGCAGCAGCCCGAGCCCGGCCACGCAGCAGGCAATCGACGCCTCGGCGCTGTTCACCCGCACCCAGCCTGGCATCGGTAGCGTGTGCAGCTGGCTGCCGTCCTGCCACTCCCACGCTTCCACCCGCGCCGTGGTCGGCGAAGCGTAGTTCACCGCGCGGTGCTGCTGCAGATCGGCAGGTTGCTGCGGTACGCCGTGCTCGCGCAGATAGGCCGGTGCGGCAACGTTGACGAAATCGAGCTGGCCCAGGGTGCGGGCCACCAGACTGGAGTCGCTCAGCTGGCCGACGCGCAGTACGGCATCGCAGCCATCTTCGATCAGGTTCACCGCACGGTCGGTCATGCCCAGGTCCAGCTCCACCTGCGGGTAGCGTGCAAAGAAGTCGGGCAGGGCCGGGGCGAGGATGCGGCGGCCGATGCGGCTGGGCACGTCGATCTTCAGCAGTCCCACCGCCTGCGCGTCGTCCTGGCGGAACAATGACTCGGCGTCCTCGACCTCGGCAATCAGGCGCAGGCAACGGGCATGGAACACGTCGCCATCGTGGGTGGTGGAGACCCTGCGGGTCGAACGCTGCAGCAGGCGGGTGCCCAGCCGCTGTTCAAGTTCCGCGATGGCCGCTGACACCGTCGAACGGGGCAGGCCGAGCTGGTCGGCGGCGCGGGTGAAGCTGGCGCACTCCACCACGCGGGTGAAGATGCGGAAGCGATCGATCCGATCCATTGTTCGCTGGCTCTGGAAAGTTAAGTCAATGTGGCGGGCTTTATCCGCGTTTTCTGCACGATATCGTCGTCAGGGCAGGGTTGCCACCCCGGGCAGCCCCCTCCCTAGACCAACGCCATGACCGACCATTCCCTCAAGGGCAAGACCGTGCTGATTGCCGGTGGCGCCAAGAACCTGGGTGGCCTGCTGGCCCGCGACTTTGCTGCGCAAGGGGCCAGGGCCATCGTCATCCATTACAACAGCGCCGCCACCCAGGCCGATGCCGAAGCCACCGTTGCCGCCGTGCAGGCCGCTGGCAGCACGGCCGTCGCCCTGCAGGGAGACCTGACCTCGGCCGCGGCGATGGAGCGCTTGTTCGCCGATGCGGTGGCGGCTGTCGGTCGTCCCGACATCGCCATCAACACGGTCGGCAAGGTGCTGAAAAAGCCGTTGCTGGAGATCAGCGAAGCGGAGTACGACGAGATGAGCGCGGTCAATGCCAAGGCTGCGTTCTTCTTCCTCAAGGAGGCTGGTCGCCACGTCAATGATGGTGGTCGCATCTGCACCCTGGTGACCTCGCTGCTGGGTGCGTTCACCCCGTTCTATTCCAGCTATGCCGGTACCAAGGCGCCGGTGGAACACTTCACCCGCGCAGCGTCGAAGGAATTCGGCGAGCGCGGCATCTCGGTGACCGCGATCGGTCCCGGTCCGATGGATACGCCGTTCTTCTACCCGGCCGAGAGTGCCGATGCGCAGGCGTACCACAAGACCGCGGCGGCGCTGTCGGCATTCACCCGCACTGGCCTGACCGACATCGCCGACATCGTGCCGTGGATCCGCTTCCTGGTCACCGATGGCTGGTGGATGACCGGGCAGACCATCCTGGTCAACGGTGGGTACACCACCAAGTAAAGCAGCCACGCAGGGCGTGGCTGCGGCGTACCTGTAGAGTCAAGCCATGCTCGACTGCTGTTGCGTGAGTCGAGCGTGGCTCGACTCTACAGGAGTTGCCGGACAGGTCAGCCCAGCTTCGCCAGCACCGCATCCGTCGCGGCGGCGGTACTCACCGCCTGGCCCTTGGCGGCCAGGTCGGCAGTGAACACGCCGTCGTCCAGTACCGCATGCACGGCCGCTTCCACTGCAGCGGCTTCCGTTTCCAATCCCAGCGAATGGCGCAGCAGCATCGCCGCGCTGAAGATCGTCGCGTACGGGTTGGCGATGCCCTTGCCGGCGATGTCCGGGGCCGAGCCGTGGATCGGCTCGTAGATGCCGACCGCGCCCGGTTCGCCCAGCGACGCCGACGGCAGCAGGCCCAGCGAACCGGCCAGCATCGAGGCCTCATCGGTGAGGATGTCGCCGAACATGTTCTCGGTGACGATCACGTCGTACTCGCGCGGCTTGGCCAGCAGGTGCATGGCCATCGAATCAACCAGCTGGTGTTCCAGTGCCACGTCCGGGAACTCCTCGCGGCCGATGCGTGCGGCCACGTCACGCCACAGGCGCGAGGTTTCCAGCACGTTCGCCTTGTCCACCGAGGTGACCTTGCCACGCCGCTGTTGCGCCAGGCGGAACGCGCTGCGCAGCACGCGCTCGATCTCGGCCACGGTGTAGCGGCACAGGTCGCTGGCGCTGTCGGCGTCGCGGGTCTTGTCGCCGAAGTAGATGCCGCCGGTCAGTTCGCGTACCACCACGAAGTCCACGCCCTGCAGCAGCTCGGCCTTGATCGGCGAGGCGTGCAGCGCCGCCTCGTGGGTGCGCACCGGGCGCAGGTTGGCATACAGGCCCAGCGCCTTGCGGATTGCCAGCAGGCCCTGTTCCGGGCGCACCTTGGCGTTCGGGTCGGACCACTTCGGGCCACCGACCGCACCCAGCAGCACCGCGTTGGCGGCCTGGCAGGCGGCCAGGGTGGCGGCCGGCAAGGGTTCGCCATGGCGATCGATGGCGATGCCACCGATGTCGTGTTCGCTGAAAGCAAAGGTGTGGTTGAAGCGTTCGGCGATGGCCTTCAGGACGGCAACTGCCGCGGCGGCCACTTCCGGGCCGATGCCATCACCGGGCAGGACAACAATTTCAGCGTGCATGCTCACTCTCGTAACGTTCGATTTCAGGGACACGGCCCAACAGATACCCCAACTGGTCGACACCTTCCAGCAGGCAGGTCTGCGAGAAGCCATCCAGCGGGAAGGAATAGACGCGGCCATCCGGGGTGCGCAGTTCGCGCGCGGCCACGTCGATGGTCAGCTCATCGTCCGGGTGCTGCATCAGCGCCTGCACGTCGGCCTCGTCCAGCACGATCGGCAGCAGGCCGTTCTTCAGCGAGTTGCCGCGGAAGATGTCGGCGATCTCGCTGCTGACGATGGCGCGCAGGCCGAGGTCGGTCAGCGCCCACGGTGCGTGCTCGCGCGAGGAACCGCAGCCGAAGTTGCGGCCCGCCAGCAGGATGCTGCGGCCGGCGTTGTGCGGCTGGTTGAACGCGAAGTCGGCCACCGGCGACCCATCGGCCTGCCAGCGCCAGTCATTGAACGCATTGCGGCCCAGGCCGGCACGTTCGGTGGTGGACAGGAACCGCGCCGGAATGATCTGGTCGGTGTCGATGTTGGTCTGGCGCAGCACCACGCTGGCCGAGCTCAGGGTACGGAAACCGGCCATCACGCCACCTCCTGTGCGAACAGTTCGCGGGTATCGGCCACCTGGCCCTTCACCGCCGCCCATGCCGCGCTCATCGGCGACGCCAGCAGAGTGCGTGAACCGGGGCCCTGGCGGCCCTCGAAGTTGCGGTTGCTGGTGCTCACCGCCAGCTGGCCCGGGGCGACCAGGTCACCGTTCATGGCGATGCACATCGAGCAGCCCGGCTCGCGCCATTCGGCACCGGCCGCGCGCACGATCTCATGGATGCCTTCGGCCTCGGCCTCGCGCTTGACGATCTCCGAGCCCGGCACCACCAGCATGCGCACGCCGTCGGCGACGCGGCGTCCGCGCAGCACCTGCGCCACTTCGCGCATGTCACTCAGGCGACCATTGGTGCACGAACCAACGAACACCACATCCACCGGCGTGCCGGCCAGCGCCTTGCCGGCCTGGAAGTGCATGTAGTCCAGGCCCTTCTGCGCGGCGGCATCGTTGGCGGCCGGAATCGGCGCATCCACCGCGATGGCAGTACCCGGATGGGTGCCCCAGGTCAGGGTCGGGCGGATATCGGCGGCGTCGATGTGCACTTCGCTGTCGAAGCGTGCGCCGTCATCGCTGCACAGCTGCTGCCAGCGCGCCACGGCGGCCTCGAAGTCGGCGCCCTTGGGGCCGCGCGGGGTGTTGGCGACGAAGTCGAAGGTGACCTGGTCCGGCGCGACCATGCCGGCACGCGCGCCGGCCTCGATCGACATGTTGCACAGGGTCATGCGCTGTTCCATGTCCATCGCCGTGATGGTGCTGCCACGGAACTCGATCACGTGGCCGGTACCGCCGTTGACGCCGATCACGCCGATGATGTGCAGGACCACGTCCTTGGCGCCGACGCCAGGTGCCAGCGGGCCGTCCACGGTGATCGCAAGGGTCTTGGCCTTGCGCTGCAGCAGGCATTGCGTGGCCAGCACGTGGCCGACTTCGCTGGTGCCGATGCCGAACGCCAGCGAACCGAACGCACCATGGGTGGAGGTGTGGCTGTCACCGCAGACGATGGTCATGCCGGGCTGGGTGAAGCCCTGTTCCGGTGCGATCACGTGGACGATGCCGCGGTTGTCCGAGGCCATGTCGAACAGCTCGATGCCGTGCTCGGCGCAGTTGCGCGCCAGCGTGGCGACCTGCGCCTCGGAGGCGGCACTGGCGTAGGGCAGCGTGCCGTCGGCGGCAGCCGGCAGGGTCGGCGTGGAGTGGTCCATCGTCGCCTTGGTGCGGTCCGGCCGGCGCGGCGACAGGCCGCGCTCGCGCAGCTCGGTGAACGCCTGCGGTGACGTGACCTCATGGATCAGGTGCAGGTCGATGTACAGCACGGCGGGCGCGCTGTCGGATTCGGGAACCACCACGTGGGCGTCCCACAGTTTGTCGTACAGGGTGCGGGGTGCGGAAGTCATGCGTGTGCCTGGCAGAAGTACGAAGGTGCGGACATCGGGAAAGATAACGAACGGATCATGTCAGCGGCGACGGGCGAGTACCCGCAGCCGCACGTAGTCGGCCAACGGCTGGCCGGCGGCGTTGCGCGGCAGATCGGCCAGCAACGCGGTGGCGGCCTCGCGAACGGTGGCGCGGACCTCGGCGGGCAGATCGTCCAGCAACGGCGCAGCGAATACCCGCAACCAGCCGGCCACGCCGGTCGGCAGCGGGGTCGGGCGCGGCGTGCACTCGATCAGCTGCACCTGGAAGCCATGCTGGCGCAGGCGGTCGGCGTAGGCGTCGGCACTGGGGAAATACCACTGGAAGGCGCTGGCACCGTGGCCATGCGCCACGCGCGCGGCCTGTACCGCGGCGATGATCGTGGCCACATTGCCATGGCCACCGAACTCGGCAACAAAGCGGCCACCCGGGCGCAGGGCACGGCGCACGCCTTCCAGAACGCGGTCCGGGCCGCCCATCCAGTGCAGAGCGGCGTTGCTGAAGACCGCATCGAACTCGCTGTCGAAGGTCAGTGCGCGGCCATCCATCACCTGCGCATCGACGCCACGCGCACGGGCCGCGATCACCAGTTCAGGCGACGCGTCCACGCCGTGGATGCGTGCGCCGCTGAGGGCCAGTTCGGTGCTGAGCACGCCATCGCCACAGCCCAGGTCGAGGATGCGTTCACCGGCGCGCGGGTCGAGCAGGCGCGCCACCGCGCCGCCGAGCAGCGGCACGAAGCCGGCGTCGATCGCATAGTCCTGGGCGTTCCAGTGCTGCCCTGCAGGCAGCGCAGTGGTGTCGAAGGCGCTCATGGCGGGTTCCTCAGGCGGTGGCGGGGGTGGGAATGTCGGTGCTGCTGTGGGCGGCGGCCTGGCGCTGGCGCAGCAGGCGGTTGGCAACATCCAGCCAGGCCAGCGCGGAGGCTTCGATGATGTCCTTGCTGGTGCCGGTGCCGTCGTACTCCACGCCCTCGTGGCGCACGCTCAGGTTGGCTTCGCCGCGCGCATCGGCGCCGATGCCGACGCTGTGCACGTGGTAGCTGTCCAGCATCAGCTGCACGCCGGTGGCCGCCGACAGCGCGCCGAACAGCGCATCGACCGGGCCGTCGCCCTGCGCGGTCTCGGCCACGCGGTTGCCATCGGGGTCGGACAGTTCGACCAGCGCGTTGGCGCGGCTGCCGACGTCACTGATGGTCATCGACGCCAGGCGGTAGCCCTGCGCGTTGGAGCCGCCCTGCATCAGCGTCTGCAGGTCGGCATCGGTGACCACGCGCTGCTGTTCGCACAGGCCCTTGAACTGCTCGAACACCAGCTTCAGTTCGTCTTCGTCCAGCCAGAAGCCCAGCGCACGCAGGCGCGCTTCGACGGCGGCGCGGCCACTGTGCCGGCCCAGCACCATCTGCGAGTCTTCCCAGCCCACATCTTCCGGGCGCATGATCTCGTAGGTGCCGCGATGGCGCAGCATGCCGTGCTGGTGGATACCCGATTCGTGGGCGAACGCGTTGGCACCGACGATGGCCTTGTTGCGCTGCACCGGCATGCCGACCAGGCGCTGCAGCAGCTGAGAAGTGCCGACGATGCGCGGGGTGTTGATCGCGCTGTCCTGCTCGTAGAAGGCCTTGCGCACCTTCAGCACCATCGCGATCTCTTCCAGCGAGCAGTTGCCGGCGCGCTCGCCAATGCCATTGACGGTGCATTCGACCTGACGCGCACCGCCTTCGATGGCGGCCAGCGAGTTGGCCACGGCCAGGCCCAGGTCGTTGTGGCAATGCGCACTGAAGATCACGTTGGTGGCATTGGGAACGTCGGCAACGCCGGCGATGACCTGCTGGAACATCGCGCGGATCTCTTCCGGCGTAGTGAAGCCGACGGTGTCGGGCAGGTTGATGGTGGTCGCGCCGGCAGCGATGGCCACGCGCGAAACTTCGATCAGGTAATCCAGCTCGGTGCGGGTGGCATCCTCGGCCGAGAATTCGACATCGTCGATGTACGAGCGTGCCAGTGATACGTGCTTGCGTACCGACTCCAGTACCTGCTCGCGGGTCATCCGCAGCTTGTGCTCGCGGTGCAGCGGGCTGGTCGACAGGAACACGTGCAGGCGCGGGTTGGCAGCCGCTTCCAGTGCGCGTGCCGAGGTTTCGATGTCGGCCTGCAGGCAGCGCGACAGCACCGCCAGGCTCAGGCTCGGGCGGCGCAGTTCGCGGCCGATCAGGGCCATCGCCTCACGGTCGGACTGCGAGCTGGCCGGGAAGCCGGTCTCGATGATGTCCACGCCCAGTTCGTCCAGCGCACGCGCCATCACCAGCTTCTGCGGCGGGCTCATGCTGCAGCCGGGGGACTGCTCGCCGTCACGCAGGGTGGTGTCGAAGATGCGGATGCGCGGGGTGGTAATTCGTTCAATGGTGGTCACAGGGAAATCTCCTCGACAGCGGGTGCGACGGCTTGCAGGTGGGAAGGGGAAGAGGCAGGGGATGCGGGGGCGCTGGCCTTGCCGGGCGAGCGCGGCGTTTCGCTGCGCCGTCGCCGTGGCTTGCGCGGTGGGCGCGGACGGATGTCGGTGAGCAGGCCGGCCAGGACGCCGGCATCGATGTTGCCGCCGGAGACCACCGCGCACTTGCGACGGCCGGCGACGCGGCGGCCGGCGGCCAGCGCCAGCGCACCGGCGCCCTCGGCGATGATGTGTTCCTCCAGTGCCAGCCGGACCAGGGTTTCGCGCAGCTCGGCCTCGCGCACGATCACCACGTCGTCCAGCAGCGAGGTGCACAGCCGGCGGGTCAGGAAGCCGGGGACCTTCACCCGTACGCCATCGGCCAGCGAAGCGGCCGGGGCGATCTCGCGGACGTCGCCACGGATCGCGCGCGCCATCGAATCGACGCCTTCCACCTGCGCACCCACCACGCGAACGCCCTGCGATTTCAGTGCCAGCGCGACGCCGGAGGCCAGGCCGCCACCGCCGATCGGCACGATCACCACATCCGGTGCGTGTGCGGCCAGTTCGATGCCGACCGTGCCCTGGCCGGCGATCACGTCGGCATCGTCGAACGCGGACAGGAAGCGGTAGCCGTGGCGCTGCGCCAGTTCCACCGCGAAGGCATAGGCCTCGTCGTAGCTGTTGCCATGCTGGCGCACGGTGGCGCCCCAGTGGGCGACGCCGGCGATCTTGGTTGCCGGAGCGCCGTGCGGCATCACGGTGATGGCGGGCACGTCCAGGCGGTAGGCGGCCCACGCCACGCCCTGGGCGTGGTTGCCGGCCGAGGCGCAGATCACCGGCCGGGTGTCGCCGCGCTCGCGGCCGGCCAGCAGCGCGTTCAATGCGCCGCGTACCTTGTAGGAACCGGTGCGTTGCAGGTTTTCCAGCTTCAGCCAGGTACCGAAGCGCTCTGCGTGGTGCAGCGGCGTGGGTGGCAGGAAGCGGCGCAGGCGGGCCTGCGCAGCCAGTACGTCGGCGACGCTTACGTCGCCGACATCGCTTTCCTGGCTGGCATCAGCGGCCGGCATGGGCCACCAGCGGGGTGCGGTCGACCGCCGCATGCGGGCACGGGCGGCGAAGAAGACGCCTCCGTACCGGCACCGTGGTCGCTACGGTACGGGTGTTCATACGGAGGCTCCTTCCACGGCAGTGACCTGCACGGACACGCAGTCGTAGATCTTCTCGATCTGCCGGCACAGCGTTTCCGCCGGGCGCTGGCCATCCACCACCAGCTGCAGGTGCCAGCGGCCATCGTCGGCCGCCACCGGCGCGCCGCTGATCGCACGCGGCGCGAAGCCACGGCGTTCGGCCATGCCGATCACGCGCAGCAGCGCGCCTTCGGCCGGGTGCAGCACCAGGTCAAGCCGGTAGTGCATTGGGGGTCTCCTGGCGGGCGTGGGCGGGATTGCTTTCCAGCATCGTGCTGTTGGCGGTGTTCGGCGGCACCAGCGGCCACACGTTGGCGCGTGCATCGATGGCCACGTGCAGCAGGGCCGGGCCCGGCTCGGCCAGCAAGGCAGCCAGGCCACCTTCCACGTCATCGCGTGCGTCGATGCGGGTCGCGGCGATGCCGAACACCTGCGCCAGCGCCACGAAGTCCGGGTTGTCGGACAGGTCGATCTCGCTGTAGCGCTCGGCGAAGAACAGCTCCTGCCACTGCCGCACCATGCCCAGCGAACTGTTGTCCAGCAGCACGATCTTCACCGGCAGCCGGCAACGCGCGATGGTGGCCAGCTCCTGCACGTTCATCATGAAGCTGCCGTCGCCGGACACCAGTACCACCGTGCGATCGGGGCAGGCGAACTGGGCGCCCATCGCCGCCGGCAGGCCGAAGCCCATGGTGCCCAGCGCGCCACTGGTCAGGTGGTTGCGCGGGTGGTTGAAGCGGCAGTGCTGCGCCACCCACATCTGGTGCTGGCCGACGTCGCAGGCGATCACCGCATCGGCCGGTGCCAGCTCGCTCAGGCGCTTCAGCAGGGCCGGGGCGTAGATGTGCTGGCCCGGTGCGTCGTAGCGCGCGGCGAATCGATCACGATGCTGCGCACAGCGCCTGCGCCATGCGTCCTGGTGGGCCTTGGGGGAGGGGAAGGCCGCACGCAGGGCGCGGATGGCATGGCCGACATTGCCGGGCACGGCGACGTCGGCACTGCGCAGCTTGGAGATCTCGTAGGCGTCGGCATCGATGTGGACGACACGGGCGAACGGCGCGAACTCGGCCAGCTTGCCGGTGGCACGGTCATCGAAACGTGCCCCCAGCACCAGCAGCAGGTCGCTTTCCTGCACCGCCATGTTGGCCGCGCGGGTGCCGTGCATGCCCAGCATGCCCAGCGACTGCGGATGGCTGGCCGGCAGAGCACCCAGACCACGCAGCGTCATCACGGTGGGGATGGCGCTCGCCTCGACGAAGTCACGCAGGTCCTGCACCGCATCGCCGAGCGCGATGCCGCCGCCGGCGTAGACCACCGGCTTCTCGGCCGCGGCCAGCGCGGCAATGGCTTCGGCGATGGCGACCTCGGCCGGGGCCGGCGGCGGCTCGACGCTGCTCGGCACGTGCGCCGGCAGATGGCTGGCATCGGCCAGCTGCACGTCCTTGGGCAGGTCGATCAGCACCGGGCCGGGCCGGCCCTCGCGGGCGATACGGAACGCATCGGCGACCACGCGCGGCAGGTCATCGACACTGCGCACCAGCCAGCTGTGCTTGACGATCGGCAGGGTCAGGCCGAACACATCCAGCTCCTGGAAGGCGTCGGTGCCCAGCAGCGGCGTGGCGACCTGGCCGGTGATGCAGACCATCGGCACCGAATCCAGCATCGCATCGGCGATGCCGGTGACCAGGTTCGAGGCGCCCGGGCCGGAAGTAGCCACGCAGACGCCGACCTGGCCGCTGGCGCGGGCGAAGCCATTGGCGGCCAGCGCAGCGCCCTGCTCATGGCGTACCAGGATGTGCTTCAGCGACGAGTCCACCAGCGCGTCGTAGAACGGCATGATGGTGCCGCCGGGATAGCCGAACAGCGTGCGGACGCCTTCGGCTTCCAGCGCCTGGGTCAGCCAGCGCGCGCCGTTGGGCGGCGCGCTGCGGTGTGTCGAAGAGTTCATGGGGGAACCTTGCAAAGCGGGTGGGGGAGGGCCGCGCGGTTACGCGGCCTGTCCTTGCAACCAGACCATCTTGGCGCGCAGTTCCTTGCCCACCTTTTCGATCGGGTGCTCCAGGTCGGCCTGCTTGAACTTGTTGTAGTTCGGCAGGCCCGCTTCGTACTCGGCCACCCAGTTCTTGGTGAAGGTGCCGTCCTGGATGTCCTTCAGCACTTCCTTCATGCGCGCCTTGGTGCCGGCGTCGATCACGCGCGGGCCGCTGACGTAGTCGCCGTACTGCGCGGTCTCGGAAATGAATTCCAGCATGCGCGAGATGCCGCCTTCGTAGAACAGGTCGACGATCAGCTTCAGTTCGTGCAGCACTTCGTAGTAGGCGATCTCCGGCTGGTAGCCGGCTTCGACCAGGGTCTCGAAACCGGCCTGCACCAGCGCCGAGGCGCCGCCGCACAGCACCGCCTGTTCGCCGAACAGATCGGTCTCGGTTTCTTCCTTGAAGGTGGTCTGGATCAGGTTGGCGCGGGCGCCGCCCAGGCCACCGGCATAGGCCAGGGCGTAGTCGGCGGCCTTGCCGCTCTTGTCCTGGTAGACCGCCCAGATGCACGGCACGCCGCGGCCGATTTCATACTCGCGGCGCACCAGCGCGCCCGGGCCCTTCGGCGCGACCAGCACCACGTCCAGGTCCTCGCGCGGCTTGATCATGTCGAAGTGCACGTTCAGGCCGTGCGCGAACAACAGCACCGCGCCCTGCTTCATGTTCGGCGCCAGCACGTCGTCGTAGAGCTTCTTCTGCACCATGTCCGGGGTCAGCACGGCGACCAGGTCGGCGTCCTTCACCGCTTCGGCCGGTGCTTTCACGGTGAAGCCGTCGGCCTGCGCCTTGACCTCGGTCGGGCCGCCCGGACGCAGGCCTACCACCACGTCGAAGCCGGATTCGCGCAGGTTCAGTGCGTGGGCGCGGCCCTGGCTGCCGTAGCCGATGACGGCGATCTTGGTCTGGGGCAGGTCGTTGGTGCTCATGGGGGAGGTTCCTTGCGGTGGGAAGAAAAAAGAACGGCCGGTCGTCGAGGTGACGTGCCGGCCGGTCAGGGGAAAGCGGTGGAGGAGGTGCCACGCATCGCACAGGCACAGCCACCACAAGGCGTCGTGGTGGTGTGGGTCCTGGTTTTGAAGGTGGCGTTGTTCATGGTGGTTGCGTCTGAAACCAGGTCCTGAAATGAAAAAACCCGCACCGGGGCGGGTGCGGGTTTTTGATGAGTTCCGGTGTGTTTGTTGCTTACACGCTGGCTCGTCCCGCACCTGTGGGTTGGGTAATAAGTACGAGCACAAGAATCGAACGCAGCGATGCGGCGCCGGTGTCGGCGGCTTCGATGTGGGTTCGCGGTGGCGTGTTGTGATGCAACATGTGATCGAGAGAAACACAGCCGTTTTGGCGATGTCAACCCTCGCGACAGAATTTTTTTCGGTTTCCGCTGCATCCAGCGCAATCGCTTGTGGCGCAAGGATGGTTGCCGCTGAAAGTGTTTCGGTGAACCCGAATTCACTCTTTTCAGGGCAGTTTTTGCGCGGATTCCGGGTTGTATTCGCCTTGGTGGGTGCGGACCTTGGTCCGCACCCACCAAAGGCCTTCGCCCATGACCTCTGCCCGATACCGCGTGAAGGCCGCAGCGGCGAAGATCGGGGACCACCCTTCCATCGGAACCTTACCGTGTCCCGACGTCTTGCTCGTTCCCTGCTGGCCGCCGCCGTGCTGGCCGCTGTGCCCGCACTGTCCTCTGCCGCCGACCGCATCACCGGCCACACCTTCGCCACCCGCTCGGAAGTGATCGCGCCCCACGCCATGGCGGCCACCTCGCAGCCGCTGGCCACCCAGATCGCACTCGATGTGATGAAGGGCGGTGGCTCGGCGGTGGACGCGGCAATCGCCGCCAACGCTGCACTCGGCCTGATGGAGCCCACGGGCAACGGCATCGGCGGCGACCTGTTCGCCATCGTCTGGGACCCGAAGACGCAGAAGCTGTATGGCTACAACGGTTCGGGCCGCTCGCCGAAGTCGCTGACCCTGGCCGAGTTCCAGCGCCGTGGCCTGAAGGACATCCCGGCCACTGGCCCGCTGCCGGTGTCGGTACCGGGCGCGGTGGACGGCTGGTTCGCGCTGCACGAGCGCTTCGGCCGCACGCCGATGGCCGACAACCTGGCCCCGGCCATCCGCTACGCCCGCGAGGGCCATCCGGTGGCCGAAGTGATCGCCTACTACTGGGATCGCTCGGTGCCCAAGCTGTCGCAGTACCCGGGCTTCAAGGAGCAGTTCACGATCAACGGCCACGCCCCGCGCAAGGGCGAGATGTGGAAGAACCCGAACCTGGCCAGCACCCTGCAGAAGATCGCCGATGGCGGGCGCGACGCCTTCTACAAGGGTGATATCGCCCGCACCATCGGCGATTACTTCAAGGCCAATGGTGGTTACCTGAGCTACCAGGACATGGCCGACCACCACGGTGAGTGGGTCGAGCCGGTCAGCAGCAACTACCGCGGCTACGACGTGTGGGAACTGCCGCCGAACAGCCAGGGCATCGCCGCCCTGCAGATCCTCAACGTGCTGGAAGGCTACGATTTCTCGAAGATTCCGTTCGGCTCGCCGGAACACGTGCACCTGTTCGTGGAAGCGAAGAAGCTGGCCTTCGCCGACCGTGCGCGTTTCTACGCCGACATGGCGTTCCAGCCGGCGCCGGTGCAGAAGCTGATTTCCAAGGAGTACGCCGCGCAGCGCCGCGCGCTGATCTCGATGGACAAGGCGTTGAAGGAAGTGCAGCCGGGCACACCGAAACAGCTGGAAGAGGGCGACACCATCTACATGACCGTGGCCGACGCCGACGGCATGATGGTGTCGCTGATCCAGTCCAATTACCGTGGCATGGGCAGCGGCATGGCGCCGCCAGGGCTGGGCTTCATCCTGCAGGATCGCGGCGAGATGTTCGTGCTGCAGAAGAATCATCCCAACGGCTATGCACCGGGCAAGCGTCCGTTCCAGACCATCATCCCGGCCTTCATCACCAAGGACGGCAAGCCCTACGCCAGCTTCGGCGTCATGGGCGGTGCGATGCAGCCGCAGGGCCACGCGCAGATCGTGATGAACCTGGTGGACTTCGGCATGAACCTGCAGGAAGCCGGTGATGCGCCGCGCATCCAGCACGAGGGCTCGACCGAACCGACCGGGCAGGCCACGGCGATGACCGATGGCGGCGAAGTGAACCTGGAGACCGGATTCCCGTACGAGACGGTGCGTGCGCTGATGCGCAAGGGGCATCGCATCGTATTCGCCGACGGCCCGTATGGCGGGTACCAGGCGATCATGCGTGATCCGGACACCGGGGTTTACTACGGTGCGTCGGAGAGCCGCAAGGATGGGCAGGCGGCGGGGTACTGAGGTTTCCCGGCCAACGGGCGCAGCCCCCTCTGCGGTGATGGCAGTGATACGGGGCTTGGCCGGGCGGGTGGGCTGGTCGGGGGACGCCGTGAATC
>NZ_JASJSU010000023.1:0-52357 GCF_030237045.1 Stenotrophomonas maltophilia group sp. Smal17 | reverse complement strand
GATGTTGCCGGCCAGCGGCCGCCACTACCGTTCTGCGACCTTACTTCTTCAGGCTGTCGCGGATCTCGCGCAGCAGCACCACTTCCTCGGCCGGTGCGGCCGGGGCGGCTTCCTGCTTGCGCGACAGGCGGTTGATCGTCTTTACCACCAGGAAGATGGCGAACGCCACGATCACGAACTGGATCAGCGTATTGATGAAGTCGCCATAGCCGATCACCACGGCCGGGATCTCCTTGCCGTCGGCACCGATGCTGGCCGGTGACAACGTCCAGGCCAGCTGCGAGAAGTCCACCTTGCCGATCAGCAGGCCCAGCGGCGGCATGATGATCTTCTCGACCAGTGCGGTCACGATCTTGCCGAAGGCGGCGCCGATCACCACGCCGACGGCGAGGTCGATGACGTTGCCGCGCATCGCGAATTCCTTGAACTCGGTGAGCATTCCCATTGTTGTTTTTCTCCGGGGGGGGAAGTGGACAGCGCGCAGGGTAGCGCAGGTGATGTCAGCCGGCGATCACGCCGTGGCGCTCGGCCACGTTTTCCAGGCGGGCACTGAAGCGGTCGCCGGGCTTCAGCGCGGCCACCCCGGACGGGGTGCCCATGAATACCAGGTCGCCGGCGCGCAGCTGCCACAGCTTGGACAGCTCATGCAGGATCTCCGGCACGTTCCAGATCATCTGGTCGAGCAATGCCTGCTGGCGCACTTCGCCGTTGACCTCCAGCGACAGGTTCAGCGCGGCCAGGTCACCAACCTCGGCGGCATGTACGATCTCGCTGATCGGCGCGGAGGCATCGAAGCCCTTGGCGGCATCCCACGGGTGGCCCTTGTCCTTGGCGGCCGCCTGCAGATCGCGGCGGGTCAGGTCCAGGCCGACGGCATAGCCGTAGACCAGTGCATCGGCATCGGCCACGGCCAGCTCGCCGGCCGGCGCGTCACGGCCGATGGCCACCACCAGTTCCACTTCGTGGTGCAGGTTGGCGGTCGCCGGCGGATAGGGAATGGCATCGTCATGGCCGACCACGATCGCATCGGCGGGCTTGCTGAAGAACATCGGGCGGCCGCGGTCATCGGCGGCCGGCACCACCGCGCCCATTTCACGGGCATGGTCGGCGAAGTTGCGGCCCACGCAGTAGATGCGGTGCACGGGGAAACTGCCGCCGCCCACGACCGGCACACGCGGCAGGGCAACGGCAGGGATCACATCGGAGACATCGGACATGCGGGCATCCAGGAAGGGCGTGCCCGCAGTCTAGAACGCATGGCGCCCGCCGTCAGCGGGCACGGAAGGCATGGATCAACGCGAGGCCGGCAACACCGGCTTGCGCACCACGCGGTACTCGCCCTCGACCACGGTCGGATCGACCGGACGGGTGGTGCCCGGCTTGCGCGAGGCCAACAGCTTCCACGCCAGGCCGACCAGGATCATCGCCGCACCGACGAACACGCCGATGAACACCATCGCGGCCAGGATCGCCAGGCCGAGCAGGCCCACGGCAACGCGCACCAACGGATGACGCGGCTTGCGCGGCGCGAACAGGGTGCGGAACTGGGTGAAGGCGGATGCGCGATTGAACATGGCGGCTCGATAGGCTGGGATCAGCGAAAACAGAGTATCGGGACGCGCCACTGTCATTGAGTGAAAAACTCGTTAAATATAGCCTGTGCTTATTACGAATCAATGACTTGTGTTCATCTTGCAGCCAGTCACCTGAGCAGGCGTGCGACAATGCCGCTTTACTGTCCGAGCCTTCGCCATGACTGCCGCTGCTGCCCTGATCGCCCTTGATGCCATTGCCGATGGCGCGTTTGCCGAGGTCGAAGCGGTGGTCGATGGCGATGCCGAGTCGGTGCTGCTGTATCGCGACGGCGCGCAGGTGCGTGCCTTCCTGAACATCTGCCCGCATGCCGGCCGCCGCCTGGACTGGGCGCCGGGCCACTTCCTCAAGAGCCGCGAGGGCCACCTGGTGTGCGCGGCACATGGCGCTTCGTTCGCGCTGGACAGCGGCGACTGCATCGCCGGCCCGTGCAAGGGCGACCGCCTGCGGGCCGTGCCAGTGGATGTGCGCGACGGGCAGGTCTACCTGGCCTGAGGCTGGGCGATGTTGCCTGAGGTGGGTGCGGACCGTTGGTCCGCACGCTCCGTTGCAGGCAGGCCTCGTGCGGACCAACGGTCCGCACCTACCGATTGCAGTCTGCGGGTGCAGGGCGCAGCCCTGCCGATCAATCCCCTCAGAACATCAGGTTGATCATCAACACCACCACGCAGGTGTAGATCAGCGACAGCGGGCCGCCGACCCGCCACATCTCGCGCGGGGTGTAGTTGGCCGGACCGGTGATCATCGAGATCACCGGATTGGAGGCCGTCATCAGGTTGTTGGACGCCGACAGCGCCACGATCAGCGCGAATGCGGTCGGGCTGCCGCCGGCAGCCAGCGCCAGGTTCACCGCGATGGGGACCATCACGATGGTCGCGCCCACATGGCTGATCACCAGCGAGAACGCGGTGGTCAGCAACGCCAGCGCCACTTCCAGTACCCACAGCGGAATGCCGGTGGGCAGCTTGTCGATGGTGTGACCGGCCACCCACGCCGCCGCGCCACTGGAGTCCATTGCCCAGCCCAGCGGAATCAGCCCGGCCATCATGAACACCGTCTTCCAGTTGATCGAGGCATAGGCCTCGTCCATGCGCAGCACGCCGGTCAGCAGCATGCCCGCCACGCCGGTCATCAGGGTCAGCGCCACCGGCAGCTTGCTGGTCAGCGCGATCAGGATGGTCAGCGCGAAGATCGCCATCGCGATCTTGAACTTGTGCGGGCGCTGCTCGCCGGTCGGGTAATCGGTCACCACCACGAAGTCCCGGCTCCTGGCGGCCTGTGCCAGGTCGGTCCAGATGCTGTGGAAGACCAGCATGTCGCCCGCGCGCAGCTGCACGTCGCGCACGTCTTCGCGGATCACCTGCTTGTCGCGGTTGATCGCCAGCAGGCTGATGCCGCGCTCCTTGCGCAGGCGCAGGTCGGCCGCGCTCTTGCCGATCACGTTCGAGGTCGGCGGCACCACCGCCTCGGAAATACCGGCGCGGCTGGGATTGAACAGGTCGCCCAGGTGCTTCAGGCGCGAGGACATGCGCAGGAACTGGTTCTGCGCGAAGTCGCTGATCTGCTGGCGCGGGCCCATCGCACCCAGCACGCTGCCAACCCAGATGCGCATCTCCGCCGGCGGTGCCAGGCGGGTGTCGTTGCCGGTCTTCAGGGCCAGCAGCAGCGGTGCATCGTGCAGGTTCTCCGCCTCGCCCAGGGTCATGCCCACCAGCGGGCTCTCGGCACTGACCACCAGCTCGAACACATCACCTTCAATGCCGTAGGTCTTGGCGAAGTAGCTTTCGGTGCGCGCCGGGGTGACCCCGTCGTTGACCAGGTTCTCTTCCTCGATCAGCTTGCGGTCTCCGTAATAGCGGAAGTACAGCAGCGAGGCGACCAGCAGCGCCACGCCGATCGGCAGCGGCGCGAACATGCGCAGCGGCTCGATGGTGGCCAGGCCCGAGGGCAGGTTGTTGTTGGCCGAGGCCAGCAGGTCGTTCAGCAGGATCAGTGGCGAGTTGCCGACCATGGTCAGCGCGCCGCCCATCACGATCGCCGCCGAGATCGGCAGCAGCAGGCGCTGCAGGGTCAGCCCGGTGCGCGCGGCCAGCCGCGAGGCGACCGGCAGGTACAACGCCATCACCGACGGGTTCTGCATGAAGGACGAGTTCAGGCCGGCAATGGCCGTGGTCATCATCAGCAGCCGCTGCTCGACGCCGTGGCCGCGCCGCAGCAGCCAGGCGGCCAGTCGGTTCAGTGCCCCGGTGCGGTCCAGGCCCGCACCGAGGATGGTGGTGGCGATGATGCTCATCACCGCGTTACCGGAGAAACCGCCGAAGATCTCCTCCGGCGCGATCAGCCCGGTGACACCAAGCACCACCAGCACCACCAGCGCGACCACGTCGGCGCGGATGCGCTCGAACAGGAACATCGCCATCGTGAAGCCGACCAGCCCAAGCACGAGCTTCATGTCGTTGGTCAGCGTCAGCGCGGTATCCATGTGGGGCGCGATGTCCTCAGGCGATCATCAGGTGCGGTCGTACAACAGGTCCCAGACGCCATGGCCGAGCTTCTGGCCGCGGGTCTCGAAGTGGGTCTGCGGGCGCCAGTCCGGGCGCGGCACGCTGCCGCGCGGGCCGGCACGGTTGACCAGGCCGGCGGTGGCGTCGAGCACGTCCCACATCTGCTCGGCGTAGTCTTCCCAGTCGGTCGCGCAGTGCAGGCGGCCGCCCGGGCGCAGCTTGCGCACCAGCAGTTCGGCGAACGCCGGCTGCAGCAGGCGGCGCTTGTTGTGGCGCTTCTTGTGCCACGGGTCCGGGAAGTAGATGCGCACTTCATCCAGCGCGCCGTCGGCGATCTCGTTCTGCAGCACTTCCACCGCATCGTGGTGGTACAGGCGCACGTGGTCGGCGTTGTCGTCGGCCAGCGCGTTCAGCAGCCGGCCCACGCCGGGCGCATGCACCTCGATGCCGATGTAATCACGCGACGGGTCGTGCTGGGCCGCGAAGCGCAGCGCGGCACCGTTGCCGAAGCCGATTTCCAGCACCTTGTGCGCCGGGCGGCCGAAGGTCGCGTCCAGATCGCGCGGCTGGCCGTTGTAGTCGATGCCGAAACGCGGCCAGCGTTCGTCAAACGCACGCTGCTGGGCGGGGGTGAATCGGCCCTGGCGCAGCACGAAGCTGCGTACTTCACGGCGGCCTTCGCTGACGGTGAAGGGCTTGGGCGGGGCCTTGGAGCCGGCGCTGTCGAAAGGATTGGTCATCAGCCGATCAGCCCATCCACCGGAGAGGAGGCGCTGGCGTAGCGCTTGCGCGGGATGCGCCCGGCCAGGAACGCCTCGCGGCCGGCTTCGACCGCCTTGCGCATCGCGCTGGCCATCAGCACCGGGCTGCGTGCACCGGCGATGGCGGTGTTCATCAGCACGCCGTCGCAGCCCAGCTCCATCGCGATGGCCGCATCCGAGGCGGTGCCGACGCCGGCGTCGACGATGATCGGCACCTTGGCGTCTTCGATGATCTGCAGCAGGTTGTACTTGTTCTGGATGCCCAGGCCCGAGCCGATCGGCGCGGCCAGCGGCATCACCGCGGCGCAGCCGATCTCTTCCAGGCGCTTGGCCAGGATCGGGTCGTCGGAGGTGTAGACCATCACCTCGAAGCCGTCCTTGACCAGCTGTTCGGCGGCCTTGAGGGTCTGCACCACGTCCGGGTACAGCGACTTCTGGTCGCCCAGCACTTCCAGCTTGGTCAGGTTGTGGCCGTCCAGCAGCTCACGGGCCAGGCGGCAGGTGCGCACGGCGTCCTCGGCGGTGTAGCAGCCAGCGGTGTTGGGCAGGATGGTGTAACGGTCCGGCGGCAGCACGTCCAGCAGGTTCGGTTCGCCCGGGTTCTGGCCGATGTTGGTCCGGCGGATGGCCACGGTGACGATCTGGGCGCCTGCAGCCTCGGTGGCCAGGCGGGTTTCTTCCAGGTCCTTGAACTTGCCGGTGCCGGTCAGCAGCCGCGAGCCATAGGTCTTGCCGGCGATCACCAGCGAATCGGGGGAGACATGAACGTTCATGGCGCGATTATCGCTTATCCGCCTGAAGATGGGGTCACGCAACCAAAGGTAGTGCCGGCCGTTGGCCGGTAGATGTGAGGCGTCAGGCAGCGTCGGATGGCCGGCCAGCGGCCGGCACTACCCGGAATGGCCTCAACCGCCGCCCAGCGCGTGCACGATCTCCACCACGTCGCCCTCGGCCAGGACATGCTCGCCATGGCGGCTGCGGCTGACGATCTCGCCATTGACCTCCACCGCCACCCGGCGCTGCAGCAGCTGCTCGGCCTCAAGCAGATCGTGAAGGGTCGCCGAAGCGGGCAGGGTACGGGGTTCGCCATTGAGCTGGATGTTCATCAGCACATTGTCGCTGATAGCCCGCCGGGATCGGAACCGTTGCAATCTGCGCCAGATGCCACGTCCTGCACAGCACGCTGGCGCAGGGCCGGGCGACAATCCATGCGGCGGCGCAGCGTGAGCAAAAGGCGGCGCGGTGAAACCATTCACCGTGCGCCGGCGTACGTCCGCCGGGTCCTCAACGATTTCCCCACAGGAGTTCTTTACATGCTGCTCAGCAAACGCCCGATCCGCTCCCTGATGGCGGCCGCGATCGCGCTGGCCGCGGTTCCGGCCATGGCAGGCGAATCCCCGTATACCCACGCGGTGTTCTTCGGCGACAGCCTGACCGACGCCGGCTACTTCCGCCCGCTGCTGCCGCCCGGCGTGCAGCCGGTCACCGGCCAGTTCACCACCAACCCGGGCTGGGTCTGGTCGCAGCAGCTGGCCAATTACTACGGTCTCAACGGCGCAGCCAACGGCAACGGCCAGAACGGTGACAACTACGCCGTGGGCGGTGCCCGCGTGTCGGTGGAAGGCAGCGGCGCGCTGGGTCCGATTCCCTCGCTGAAGTCGCAGGCCGCTCGTTACCTCGCTGCAAATGGCGGCAAGGCTGACGCAAATGCCCTGTATACCGTCTGGGGTGGCGCCAACGACCTGTTCGCGGCGGCGGCAGCGCCGGCACAGGCGCAGGCCATCATCGGCGCGGCGGTCACCGACCAGATCGCCCTGGTCGGCGCGCTCAAGCAGGCGGGTGCGCAGTACGTGCTGGTGCCGAACCTGCCCAACGTCGGCCTGACCCCGGCCTTCCGTGGCCCGAACGCCGGTGCCGCCACCGCGCTGTCGGCCGGTTACAACAAGGCCCTGTACGGCGGCCTGAAGCAGGCCGGCATCGAGTTCATTCCGCTCGACACCTTCACCGTGCTGGGCGAAGTGGCCGCCAACCCGGCCATGTACGGCTTCACCAACGTCACCAGCACCGCCTGCAAGATCGATCCGACCAATCCGACGCAGAGCATCCTGACCTGCAACCCGACCAGCTATGTCAGCCCGGATGCGGCCAATACCTATCTGTTTGCCGATGGCGTGCATCCGACCACGGCCGGCCACCAGCTGCTGGGCCAGTACGCGGTCTCGGTGCTGGAAGGGCCGCGCCTGCAGCAGGTGCTGAGCCACTCGGCGCAGACCATCGGCCGCTCGCGCGCCGACCAGGTCAGCATGCACCTGGGTGGGCGTCCGGCCGACGGCCTGTCCTGGTGGGGCGGCGTGCGCGGTGACCTGCAGCGCTACGACCACGCCGACCTGTACGACGGCCTGGCGCCGGCCGGCCTGTTCGGTGTCGACTGGGCACGCGACGGCATGGTGTTCGGCGGCTTCGCCGGCTTCGGCCGCCTCAATGCCGACTTCGGCAACAGCCGCGGTGACTTCACCCAGAAGGACACCACCGCCGGTCTGTTCGCCGGCTGGTACCACGACCGCATCTGGGTCAACGGCCAGGTCAGCTACACCTGGCTGTCCTATGACGTGAACCGCAAGGTCCAGCTGGGCCCGGCCACCCGCGAGCACGGCGGTTCGCCGGACGGCAGCAACCTGACCGCAGCGCTGAACGCCGGTTACGAGTTCGGCACCGAGGGCGGTTTCCGCCACGGCCCGATCGCTTCGGTGATCTGGCAGAAGGTGAAGATCGACGGTTACACCGAAAGCGCCGCGACCGGCACGCTGGCCACCGCGCTGGGCTATGACCGCCAGAACGTCGATTCGACCGTCGGCCGCATCGGCTGGCAGGCCCGCTTCGACGGCGGTGCGGTCAAGCCGTACGCACAGCTGACCTACGACCACGAGTTCGAAGACACCAAGCAGGCCAGCGCGTGGCTGCAGACCCTGCCGGAACTGGGCAGCTACCGCGTGCCGGGCCTGAACTTCGACAAGAACTACGCCACCGTCGTACTGGGTGCCCGTACCGAGATGTTCGGCCTGCAGAGCAACTTCGGCCTGAGTGCTTCGGCCGGGCAGAAGCGTGCCCAGGACGCGACGCTGTTTGCCAACTTCAGCGGCAGCTTCTGATCCACGCGTCATCCCGGGCACCGCACGGTGCCTGGGATGCCTGACAACAGCGCCGGACCGTGTCCGGCGCATGCGGCGCGGCCAACCATTGCGCAACACCGGCCCCAGCGCATAGACTTTCCCCCGCAACGCGGGCGTAGCTCAATGGTAGAGCTGTAGCTTCCCAAGCTACTGACGTGGGTTCGATTCCCATCGCCCGCTCCATCGCACCTCCTTCTTTTGCACCGCAGATTCGGGCGCTCGATGCCCGCTTTCGTGTGCCTGTCGATCCAGCCTTGTGACCGACGTGCAGCATCACTAGAGTGAATGCCCCTTCACGCCGGATGATGACGTTGGGACAAGGAATGAGGATGCGGGCCGGCTCACGATGGAACGCCTTTCTGCTGGCTCCAGTGCTGGCACTGGCAACGACAGCGTGCACGGACAGCACGGCCCCTTCTGAAGCCGGACATGCAGCGCGCACCGCAAGCGCCACGGTCATCCCCGCCACAGGAGTCGCGAACTCCGGCATGGCGGCCACGGGAAATGCGCCCGCCGCCTATCAGAAGTACTACACCGCTCGAAACGTTCAGCCGTTGATGGCGGACCTTGAATTCCTGTCCAGGAGCGGCGACGCGAACGCGAGTTTTGTACTCAGCCGCATCCATGACGACTGTGCCGTCATTCCTGACTGGGGCTCGCTCGCGGGATTGGACATCGCACAGGAAAAGAAGGTCGCACTCCAGCGCAGCACGGCGTGGTTCAAGGCGCGATGCGAAGGAATGCCCGAGGACGTTGTGAGCGGCTTCCGCAATCTGAAGCGCTACCGGGAACTGGCGGTGAATCAGGGAAGCCTTGCTGCACAGATCGAACAGGCGGCGCCTGGCCTCCACCTCGCGGACCAGGATCTTTCGGTGGAGGACCACAAGACGTTTGTCGAAGCCGTGCTCATGCAGGACGACGGTGAAGCCTACATGGCACTTGCGGCAACCATGGGGGAAGCCGCCTCCCACCGCATCGAAGCGTTGAAGCCCTACAAGGCGGGCACAGCCGTCGAGGAAGCTGCATGGATGCTGGCGGGCTGCCGAAAGGGCGTACCGTGCGGCGCCGATTCCCCCATCCTCCAACGCATGTGCCGCGCCGGTGTGTGTGGTTACAACTCGCTTGAGGAGCTGTACAGCCATGGGATGCTTGCGCCCGAGCAGATGCAACAGGCGCGCGCACGGATGGAAGAGATCATCGCACTGTCGAAAAGTGTCTCCGGCGACGATGGCTCCATCGCCGGAGACGTTGCCGCGGGGCGGCCGGTCAGTCGGAATTGAATCCGGGCGCCAGCGGGCCGGGCAACGTGTGTTCCGGCCACGGCATCAACAAGGTGCAGGCGTCATACAGGCCGCAGAAATCCTGCCGCAGGTCGGCCGGTACCCAGCCTCCGTAGCTCACCTCGGTCGAGTCGCCGTTGCAGGCATAGGTGACATCGATCCAGCGGGTGTTGGTATGTGAGGCAGCCCCCTGGTGCTGGGTTCTGCCGGTGCAGTAGCGCAGGCTCTGGCCAATCAGCGTGTTGCTGGCGTCGAAATAGAGCCGGGAGACTGCATGGGTGGGCGCGGCATGCACTTCGGTGGCGCCCCCCGCCAGGCCAAACAGCAACAACAGCGGAATTCCCATTCGCATCTGTGGTTCTCCTTGGGTTGTGTAAGCCGGCCGTGTTCCTGTCCTGTGGCCGGCGTGGCCATCTTGGCACAGCCTCTGCGGCGGTGCCGGCGTCATCGGGCACGGCATCATCCGCCCGCCACACGCGCGCGCTATGCTGCGCGCCTGCCGCCCGATCCCGCCGCGATGAAGCTCGCCATCCTGTCCCGCAACAGCTCCCTGTATTCCACCCGCCGGCTGGTCGAGGCGGCGCGCGCGCGCGGCCACACCGTGCGTATCCTCGACCCGCTGCGCTGCTACATGCGCATCGCCGCCGATGGCTTCTCGATGCACTACAAGGGCCGGCCGATGACCGGCGTGGACATGGTCATCCCGCGCATCGGTGCCTCGATCACCCGTTATGGCACGGCCGTGCTGCGCCAGTTCGAGCTGATGGGCGCCCGCACGCCCAACCCGTCCGATGCGATCCTGCGCTCGCGTGACAAGCTGCGTGCGCACCAGCTGCTGGCCGCCAAGGGCATCGACATGCCGGTCACCGTGTTCGGCGACAACCCCGATGACACGGTCGACCTGCTGTCCATGCTCGGCCCGCCGCCGCATGTGGTGAAGCTCAACGAAGGCACCCAGGGCCGCGGTGTGATCCTCACCGAGAAGGCCAGCGCCTCGCGGGGCATCGTCGAGGCGCTGCGCGGGCTGTACGCCAACTTCCTGATGCAGGAGTTCATCGGCGAGGCCAAGGGCGCGGACCTGCGCTGCTTCGTGGTCGGCGACCAGGTGGTGGCCTCGATGCAGCGACAGGCACCGGAGGGCGACTTCCGCTCCAACTTGCATGCCGGCGGTACGGCGGTGGCGGCCAAGGCCAGCCGGGCCGAACAACAGGTCGCGGTCCGTTCGGCCAAGGCGCTGGGCCTGTCGGTGTGCGGGGTGGACCTGATCCGTTCCGCGCGTGGCCCGCTGGTGCTTGAGGTCAACTCCACGCCGGGGCTGGAGGGCATCGAAGCGGCGTGCGGGGTGGACGTGGCCACGCGCATCATCGAGCACGTGGAGAAGATTAAAAAGTCCTGATTATTCAGCCGCTTATAAATCTCATGGGTTGCTGAGGCCGGGTTTAACATGCCTTTAATCGGCCTCGGCGTAGCCTTCAGCGAACCGCAGCTCTGCCTCTCAGCAGGATCGGTATCGGGATACAACTTCAGACCCAGGCGGGGGCACCGCCTGGGTCTTTTTTATGGGCCAGGCGCGCCGCTTGTGGAGGCGCCGTGACGGCCGTAGAGTGGCCTCCATCGTTCCTGGATGGATCGGAGGCAAGCGATGTATCGCGTCACCATGATCGCGTTGTTGCTGGGGCTGGCAGGCACGGCTGTCGCCAAGCCGGAAAAAACCGTTGTACAGATGGACCGGCAGATGCCGGTGGCCGAACAGGTCCGGAAGGTCGAGAAGGCCCTGGACGACGGCGACTACAGTGAGATTTCCGCGGATGACCGCGCCCAGGTGCGACAGGCACTGGCGCGCATCACCCAGCGGATGGGGGACCGCCAGACGCTGCAGGAACTGCCGCCGCAGGTCCAGAACGACGTCTTCAACGACCAGGAACGGGTCAATACCCTGCTTGCCCGGGCCCATGATGACAGCCGGCAGGTCTGCCAATACACCCGCACCACCGGCAGCAACATGCCCAAAAGCCGCTGCATGACCGTGGCCGAACGGCGGCGCATCGAGGAGAAGGGCAAGGCCCTGCTCCATGACCAGCGCACCTTCACCGACCTCTCGCCTCCCAGCAACCGCTAGGCCGTCCGCCGCCCCTGCGCTTGGCACTTGCTGGCGTGAAGGTGGTGCGAATACAGTCAGCGATCCATTCAAACAAGGATTCGTTTGTCATGAAGTCCCTCCTGATGTCGGCGGTGCTGTTCTCGGGGCTGACCCTGGCCACCGTCGCCTCTGCGTCCAAAGAGTCCAGCGAAGTCTTCCTGCCCGGCAAGCCGCTGCAGCAGCAGATCGAGCGCATTGAAATCCAGCTCAACGATGGCGAGACCTACAGCGAACTGAAGCAGAGCGACCGCAGCCGGGTACGTGAGGCGCTGGTGCGCATGCGCACGGCCGTCGAGCAGCATCCGAACCGCGATTCGATGCCTGAACAGGTGCGAACCGATATCTTCAACGACCAGCAGATCGTGAACACGGTTTTGACACAAGCGCGTGAGGATAGTCGTCTAATATGCCAGCGCGAGAAGGTGACGGGTTCGAACCGGTCCACGACGCAGTGCAGCACCGTTGCCGAGCGCGCCCGGCAGAAGGACAGGGCACAGCGTGACATGAGCCAGGCCCAGCGCACCGGCAAATTCGTCAATTAGAGGTGACAGTGAGAATTCTGGTAATCGAAGACAACAGCGACATTGCGGCCAATCTGGGTGACTACCTGGAGGACCGCGGGCACACGGTGGACTTCGCGGCTGACGGGGTCACCGGCCTGCATCTGGCCGTGGTGCACGAGTTCGACGCGATCGTGCTGGATCTCAACCTGCCCGGCATGGACGGTATCGAAGTCTGCCGGAAGCTGCGCAATGAAGCGCGCAAGCAGACCCCGGTGCTGATGCTGACCGCGCGCGATTCGCTGGACAACAAGCTGGCCGGCTTCGATTCCGGTGCCGACGACTACCTGATCAAGCCGTTCGCGCTGCAGGAAGTGGAAGTACGTCTGAATGCCCTGTCGCGCCGTGGAAAGGGCGTGCAGACCCGCGTGCTGGAAACCGGCGATCTGGAATACAACCTGGATACGCTGGAAGTGCGTCGCCAGGGCAAGCTGCTGCAGCTCAACCCGACTGCACTGAAGATCCTGCAGGCGCTTATGGAAGCGGCCCCGGCCGTGGTGACCCGCCAGGAGCTGGAAACCCGGGTGTGGGGTGAGGAATTGCCCGACTCCGATTCGCTGCGCGTGCACATCCATGGCCTGCGTGCGGTGGTCGACAAGCCGTTTGAAGTGCCGCTGATCCAGACCCGCCATGGCATCGGATACCGCATCGCTACCCCGGAAGCCTGATTCGGTGGCAGCGAAAGGGGAGCGTCGGCGCACGCCTTATCGGCGGCGCCTGCGCAGCCGCATCATCGTCTCGTTCGTGTTGTTGGGCTTCTGCCTGACAACGCTGTTCGCGTTCGCCACCAACTGGGCCCGCATGCGGGTGGAAAACCAGTTGGTGGAAGACGTGATCAACCACAACATCGAAGAGTACGCGCGTCGCTTCTACGAGCACCCGGGGCGCAACCCGGCCGTGCCGGTGCAGCAGATCCGTGCTTACGCCTACTCGGCGGACAAATTCGACAAGGCGCGCGAGTCCTGGCCGCAATGGGCCGATCTGCAGACCGGCAACTACAACCTGAGCGGCACCGACGAGCAGGGGCAGCCGTATGCCTACAAGCTGGCCGTGCGCAAGAGCGATGACGCGTGGTTCTTCCTTGCCTATGACATGACCGACAGCGTGCGCGGTGGCAAACAGCTCAACCGCGCGCTGGTGCTGTCGGTGTTGGTGTTCAGCGTGCTGTCGCTGGTGCTGGGCTGGTGGTCGGCGTCGAAGGTGATGAAGCCGGTCTCGGACCTGGCGGCGCGGCTGCGTGCCTATCGCGGCGGCACCAGTGATCCCGAACCGCTGGCGCCGCGCTTCCCCGATGACGAAGTGGGGCAGCTGGCACAGGCGCTGGATGATTATTCCTCGCGGTTGACCGAGGTGGTGCAGCGCGACCGCGAGTTCAATGCCGACGTCAGCCATGAACTGCGCACGCCGCTGGCGGTGATCCGCGGCGCCACCGAGCTGCTGCTGACCCGCCCCGGCCTGGATGAGAAGGTGCTGCAGCGCCTGCAGCGCATCCAGCGCGCCGAACAGCAGTGCAGCGACCTGATCGGCGCGCTGCTGCTGCTGTCGCGCAACGAGCGCGGGCAGGGCACCAGCAACGTCGCGCGCGTGGCCGAGCAGCTGCTGGATGCGCACCGCGCACAGCTGGGTGGCAAGCCGCTGGAGCTGGCGCTGGAAGGCGAACGCGATCTGGTGATCGACGCGCCGGAAGCCGCCTTGTCGGTGGCCTTGGGCAATCTGATCGGCAATGCCGTGAAGTACTCGCAGGATGGCGAGGTGCGCGTGCACGTGGGTGCCAACGCGGTCTCGGTGACCGACAGCGGCCCGGGCCTGAGTGAAGAAGATGCAGCCAAGCTGTTCCAGCGTGGCTATCGCGGCACCCATGCCGGCCATTCGCAGGGCGGCGGCATCGGCCTGTCGATCGTCAGCCGCCTGTGCGATCTGTATGGCTGGCAGGTAAGCGTGCGCCCGGGCGGCGAGCGCGGCGTAATCGCCACCCTCACGTTCTCGCCGAAGCCGTTGTAAGGACCGCTGCTTTGGTAGGTGCCGACCTTGGTCGGCACGTGAGCCCCACGCAGGGCGTGAATCCACTGTCGTACGCAGCACGAATACGCCCGTCCGGGGCCGTCCGGTTCGCGATCCCCGCGGGCGTTGTGGCGCTGTTGCGTGTCAGGGCTCACGGTTCGGCGATCTGATTGCGCTGTTGGCGCATTTGCCCCCTGACGGACCGACGAGCACAGAGTCAGATGCTTCTGCCGGGATCACCCACCGTCCGCCAGGAGCTGCGCCATGTCATACCGCACCCATTACCCGAACCTGTATCAACTGGTCGGCGAATCGATCAGGCAGCTGTCTGTCGAAATCGCCCAGCGCGTCGAGGACGTACTGTCCGGGCCCGATGGCCTGATGCCGATGCTGAAGGGGCAGATGGACATCGACGGTTCTACGCAGCGCACCGGGCTGAGTGCCCCGGAGGCTGGCACGCTGGCGGGCATCCGGCACACCGTCGCAGGAATCACGAGCTTGACCCGGATGATGTATGCCGTGCATGTCGCACGCACTCGGGGAGGCCCGTCGCAGGTCGTGCCCCCGGATGCGATGAATGGCCTGCTGCTGGCTGCGCGGGAGCTGACCACCCACGCACAAAGGCAGTTGCAGGCCGAAAGGAATCGGGGTTCGGCGACGCTGCAATAGTCGCCGCGTGCGAGGCACCGCCCCGCAGCCGCTGTCGTATTCCGCCTTCCTGGCGGCTCGGCAACGGCTGCACGCCCCCGCGATGCATCGTGCAAGCGCTGTAATACCAGGCAGAAATTGATCTTCGACGCTTTTCAGAAACTTTTCGGATTGCGTCCTCGGCATTGATCCGCCAAGGCTTGAAGCATGGAAAGCGCGTTTCTTCGCGTGCTGTGTCTGTCAAGGAACTGCCATGGATCACCGATCATCGTTCGTTGCTGCCCACGAGGCGTCGTCGCGCGTCCATCGCTTCTGCGGCCCTACCGCATTGCGATTGATCGTAGAGCGCTGGCACGGCAGCGAATCGTTGTCCGAAGGTCTGCGCTGCCAGATCGATCTGCTGGGCGAGCCGTGCGAGCACAGCCTGGATGATTGGGTGGCCCGGCCGGCAAGCATCACCACACGCCTGCCGGACGGTGCAGACGTTGTCCGGGTCGGGCTGATCCGCAGTGTCGAGCGCCTGGCCTGCGCAGGCCGTCTTGTGCGGTACCGCGTGCACCTGGCCGACTGGACCGCCTGGCTGCATGACAGCCGCCACAGTCGCGTGTTCCAGGATCAGGACGTGGCCAGCATCATCAGCACGGTGCTCTCGGTGCACGCGCCGCTGGCGCATTGGTCCTGGCACGTTGGAAGTACTGCTGCCATCGACCGCCGGTGCCGGGGCTATCGCGTGCAGTACCGCCAATCGGACATGGCGTTCCTGCAGCAGTTGATGGCCGATGAAGGCCTGGGCTGGTGCATCCGCACGCTGCCCGATGTACCGGGCGGGCATACGATGATGATCTTCGGCGACAGTACCCGATGCTCGCTGCTGTCACGGCCCCGACGCCTGCACCAGACCCAGCGCGTGCCCGATGACGCGGGCATCGCGCTGTTGCATGAGACCTGTCGCGTCGTGCCGACCCACATGACCCGGGTGGCGGATCTGGACGATCCGTTGCGTGTGGTTTCGGCCAGCCTGCCTGTGCGCACTGTGGCCAGTGGCCCATTGGAGGACTATTCGCCGGCACGCCACGCGGCGTGGGAGACCTCGCGCGAGGCCTTGGCCGAGGTGATGCGCGACACCGAGGCAGCGTTGTGTGAGCAGCGGCGCTGGACCGGCGAAGGCACCGAGCCGGACTTCCAGCCCGGCTACGCATTCGAGGTGTTGCCAGAGCCCGGCCAGCGAGTAGCGCCCGCGTTGCTGCTTACAGCGGTGCAGCACGCAGCGGTCAACACGCTGCCTGAGGTTCTCGAACTGCAGCAGCACCTGCCGCTGCACGCACTGCCCGACACCGTGCCTGCCGACCGCGCGCAGAGGCTGGGCTATGCCAATCGCTTCGAGGCCATGCCGTACGACCGTCGATGGCGACGTTCTCCGGATGGCAGGGCAGGGCGGTCGGCGGC
Source organism: Stenotrophomonas maltophilia group sp. Smal17 (assembly GCF_030237045.1). Taxonomy (NCBI): domain Bacteria; kingdom Pseudomonadati; phylum Pseudomonadota; class Gammaproteobacteria; order Lysobacterales; family Lysobacteraceae; genus Stenotrophomonas; species Stenotrophomonas maltophilia group sp. Smal17. The sequence continues at coordinate 36,254 of NZ_JASJSU010000023.1, read as the reverse complement.
CCCCGGCCCACAACTGGCCACTGTGCTCGGTGGCGATGACGGTGCACCGCTGCACATGGACAGCAACGGGCGCATCCGTGTGCGGTTCGGCTTTGCCACCGACAGCAGGGCCGACAGCGGTTGGCTGCGCGTCGCCCAGACCTTTGCCGGCCCCGGCGGGGGCAGCCAGTTCCTGCCCCGCGTCGGCCAGGAGGTGGTGGTGGACTTCATCAACGGCGACCTCTGCCGCCCCATCGTGATGGGTGCGCTCTACAACGGCCGGGGCGAGTCACGCGCTGAAGCGCTGGCGTTGTCCAGCGATGCTGGCAGCAGTGCCCAGAACAACCTGGCCGGTGGCAACGCCCCGCGCTGGCATGCTGCAGGCGCGGGTGAATCGGCCCAGCGCAATGTGGGCGCCGTATGGGGCATCAGCTCGCAGAGCTGGGACGGCCATGGCGGTAACAGTCTCGAGTTCGACGACAGCGATGACCAGCTGCAGGTACGGCTTGGCACAACGCAGTGCCACAGCGCGATCAGCATGGGTCATCTGCGTCACCTGCAGCACAACTTCCGCGGCAGCCTGCGCGGAAGTGGATTCGAGCTGCGCAGCGACGCGTGGGGCGCCGTGCGTGCCACGGCAGGCCTGTGGCTGGACAGCATGCAGCGCTCTGCGTCCACCCCGGCCGGTCTGCGCGCTGCGCCGGTCGCGCTGTTGCGGCAGACGCTCGTGCTGGCGCACTCCTTTGATGAAGCGGCACGGCAGCAACGTACGGTGCGGCTGCGCGGCCACGCCGCCGAGGGCAACGGTGCCAGCGTGCTGCAGGCCTTGGCCGACAGCGTGGCGGCATCGCAGCGGCTGCAGGGCGCTGACGAAGACATCCCTGCAACCGGGTCTGCGGTGCTTGGCCTGTCCGCACCGGCAGGCATCTGCCAGGTGGCCGGGCAGGCGATCCAGCTGGGCGTGGGGCACAGTACGTTGCTGGCCAGTGGCGGCAGTTCGTCGGTGACCGTTGCCGGCCATGGGCGTTGGCAGTGCCGCCAGGCCATAGGTGTGTTGGCGGGTGCCACACGCAATCCGGGAAGTGCCGGATTGAGCGTGGTGGCTGGCGAACAGGTGCTTGATATGCAGGCGCAGGCAGACGCCGTGCACCTGCAGGCGCGCGCTGGGGTGGTGGCGGCCAGCCAGCGGGGGGAGGTGCAACTGGCGGCAGGCAACACACTGCACATCGCAACGGCCGGCGGCGCTTCGATCACACTGGAGGACGGGCACCTGCGGGTGAGCTGTCCAGGCACATTGACCTTCAAGGCCGGCAACCGGCACTTCACCGGTCCGGTGCAGGAGCTGTTTCCGCTGCCGCAGTTCGCACAGACGGTCTGCGTGGAGTGCCTGCTGAAGGCGATGCAGGCCGGCCTGCCATGGTCTACGAAGAATGGCTGACGCCCCGTGGATCGATCCGTGGCGGCATTCCCGGTTGCCGTGGCAGACCCCCGGCGACCAGTGTGTGGACGCGCGGCCCGCCTGTGCGCTGCTGGACATGGCATTCGCGCCGGACGCCTGGACGCAGCTGCGCGCGCTGGCCGCTGACGTGGTGCCGCTGTTTACGCATCGCTATACCGGCAAAGGGTTAGACCGGTTGTCGCCATGCCTGGTTGTCCTGCCGGACGACGCCAGAGTGCGCGAACGCTGCTGGCAGGCGCTGCTGGACCTGAGCAACGGCGCGCCGATGCTGTCGGTGCTACGCAGCACCGCCGACCCGCATGCATTGGCCGAACATCTACGGCGGATTTGGGAGGGCCGTTCCAGCACCGACCAGCCGTGGTTGCTGCGCTGGGCCGATGGGCGTGCCGCCGCCCGCCTGCTGGATGCGCTGGACGATGCACAGCGGACGCGCGTACTGGGCGGTCTACACGACTGGCACCTGCCCACCCGCATCGGAGATTGGATGTGCGTAACCGGCAAGGGGGGAGTGCCGCTCGATGCCGACGCCAGGCCGCTCACGTTCACCGCGGCGCAGGAGGCCACACTACGGAGCGGAAGCCAGGCCGATGCCATCACGCGCTTCATTCTGCAGCGGCCCGTGCTGCGCCCGGACGGCATGCTGCCCTCGCAGGTGCATCGCTGCGCGGAACACGTGCTGGGACGTCTGGCACGCCGAGGCATCGACCATCCCGCGCTGGCGCATCGGATGACGATCAAGGTCGTTGCCGCGAGGAATGCGCCCCATGGCGATGATGAGACGCCATGAAGAGGTTTGTGACGAGGGTGATTCTGATCGGGCTGGCGCTGCTTGCTGTGGCAGGCCTGGTGCTGAAGTTCATGGACTTCAGGATTGGACCACTACCGCCCGGTCCTCCGAAGCCACGCATCATCGACTCTGCTTCTGGTCACGACATTACTGATGCACCGCCAGAAATGTCATTGACAATCGGCGTGGCCAACTACTCGGATGATGGATTGGGGACGGTCTTCATCAATGAGGCCTGGGCGGGTGGGATGGAGCCACGAGCCAGTGGGAACGCTGCGACCTGCTGCGTGACGTTGCCTCGTCTTTGGCATCCGGGGTTGAAGGTGACGGTGGTCTACCGCACCAGCAGCATGTTTCTCAAGGATCCCAGTAGCTATGTTGAGAGGGACATCTTTGTCGCGCCATACAGGCCGTTTCTTGATGGTTTCATCTATTTCATGTACTTCCCGGGCGATCAAGTTAGGGTCGTGGCAACGCCGTATTTCCCGGGATATCCAAAGTTTGCCTACGACATTAGTCATGCTGAGCTTGAGCGTGACCCTGAACGAATTTCTAGATTTCTCATTGAGTCGGATGGAGAGGAATAGAGATAATGAGAGTGAGTTCTTTGGCGCCGTTGGACAAGGAATCAATAAGTCTTAGCACGCGTAAGAAGGTTCGATGTGCGGGGTCATTTCCGGTGGATCTGGTGGATGGCGCGAACTGCGAGCAGATCATCTACGACGGCGTGTGCCGTGGCTAAGGGTGCGTTTGAATGAGCAACCCTGAGGGAATAGCTGTTGTAACGAAGGTGCTTGTCAGGGTTGCTCTGATCGGGCTAGCGCTGTTTGCCTTGACTGGCCTAGTGCTGAAGCTCATGGATTTCAGGATTGGTCCACCACCGCCCAGTCCTCCGAAGCCGCGCATTATTGAGCCTGACACTGGCCACGACATCACCGACGCGCCACCGGAAATGCATCTCACGATCGGTATTGCCAACTACTCTGATGACGGGCTGGGCATAGTCGTCATCAACGAAGCATGGGGAGGAGGCATGGAGCCTCGTACCAGCAGTAATGGGCGTGCATGCTGCGTGACGCTGCCTCGCCTCTGGTATCCAGGTTTGAAGGTCACGGTAGCCTACCGCACAAGCTCCATGTTCTTGAAGGATCCGAACAGCTACGTAGAGAAGGACGTTCTCGTGCCGCGCTATCAACCTTTCCTTGATGGATTTGTATTCTTCATGTATTTCCCGAACGATCAGGTAAGGCTGGTTGCCACGCCGTATTTTCCAGGTTATCCAAAGTTTGCTTACGACCTTGGGGCTGCTGGTTACGAGCGTGATGAACTTCGGATCTCGCGATTCCTCGCGGAGACCGCCTTGGATGAGGTGGCGAAATGAGAGTGACTACGTCTCGACCAGTGTCGGATTTGAGTCGGTGTTCGATGGCTACGACGTGAGCTATAACCGAAGGAGCATTGAATGAAACAGCCTGATCGATTGAAGGTTGTGACGAAGCTGCTGACACGATTTGCTCTGCTTGGTCTTGCGATGCTGGCCGTAGCAGGTGTCGTGCTCAAGTTCATGGATTTCAGGGTTGGGCCGCTGCCTCCAAGTCCCCCGAAACCACGCATCATTGAGCCTGATACCGGTCACGACATTACCGACGCTCCGCCGGAAATGCATTTGACAATTGGTATCGCCAATTACTCGGATGAGGGGCTGGGGACTGTCTTCATTAATGATGCTTGGGGGGGGGTGATGCGGGCTCGAGCCAGTAGCAACGGGCGTACATGCTGCGTGACGCTTCCTCGTCTCTGGCATCCAGGTCTGAAGGTCACCGTGGCTTACCGCACCAGCAGCATGTTTCTCAAAGATCCCCAAAGCTATGTTGAGAAGGACGTTCTTGTTGCGCCCTATGAGCCGTTTCTTGATGGGTTCATCTATTTCTTCTACTTTCCTGGTGATCAGGTGCAGATCGTGGCCACTCCCTACTCCCCAGGATATCCGGGCTTCGCTTACGACACTGACTTCGGTGATGGGCGCGGTGATCCAGCAAAGATTAAGAGATTTCTGGAAGCAACAGCGGGCAAGGAGGCGGAATAGTGAGGGTAAGGGTATCTACTCCGACGTCAGAGCAACCAACGCAGCTCAGTTCCAGTGAATTGGGGCGATATGCGGCCTCATTGTCGGAAATCGGATCCGACTGTGGTGTGGATCTTTCAATGGTCTGCTTCGCATTCCCGCCGATGTGCGTTGCTGTGTGCACATGGTGGCCGCGCATGAAGTACGCGGCTCGTTCCCGGTGGACCTGGTGGATGGCGCGAACTGCGAGCAGGTCATTTACCCCAGTATGCTTCGTAGCCGAGGGCGCGTTTGAATGAAAGGTGTCGAGCGAATGGCTCTGGTGAAGAAGGTTCTTGTCAGGGGCGCTCTGATCGGGCTGGCGCTGTTTGCCTTGACTGGCTTGGTGCTGAAGTTCATGGACTTCAGGGTTGGTCCACCAACGCCGGGCCCTCCGAAGCCGCGCATTATTGACTATACCTCTGGTCACGACATTACCGATGCGCCGCCAGAAATGCATCTCACGATCGGTATTGCTAACTATTCTGACGAAGGGCTGGGCATAGTCGTCATCAACGAAGCATGGGGAGGGGGAATGGAGCCCCGTACCAGCAGCAATGGGCGTACATGCTGCGTGACACTCCCCCGCATTTGGCATCCGGGGCTGAAAGTAACAGTTGCTTACCGTACGAGTAGCATGTTCCTTAAGGATCCGCATAGCTATATTGAGAAGGAGATCGTTGTGCCGCGCTATAAGCCATTCTTGGATGGTTTCATCTTCTTTATGTATTTCCCTGATGATGAGGTAAGGGTCATAGCTACGCCATATTTTCCGGGGGTCCCTAAATTTGCTTACGATCTTGATTTTGCTGACAGCGAGCGTGATTCAGAAAAGATCAATGGATTTCTTGAGGCGACGGCAGGGGGCGGGGTGCCAGAATGAAAGTAAGCGTGGCACCTCCCGTTTCAGATCCCGCGACGAAACTTAGTTTGACTGAACTAGGAAGATATTCCGCTTCCCGTATGGGGGCTGAAACGGATTGCGGAGTAGATGTGTCAATCGGCTGTTTCTTCGATGGGACTCGTAATCACAGGCTGGCGTCAAAGAAGCGTAAGGACATGAGCGAGAGCAATGTGTCTCGACTCTTCGACGTCTATGATCTAGGGCGAGCCAAAGAAATTGGTCGTCGGCCAACCAATTTTGCGAGCTACATCCAAGGCGTCGGTACGGAGGCGCTGAAAGAAATAGGCGACACTGGCACTGGTTGGCATGCGCGCGCTGGCGCGGCAGCCGGCTGGGGCGGCGAGGGTCGGGTGAACTGGATGCTGATGCAGGTCCAGGATCATCTCTTGACTCACTTTGCAGAGACAACCGTCACGGCTGCGATGGGCTTTGATTCCACTGTTCCCATCGCGCGCAAGATGAGTGCCGATCTCCGCCTGCACTTACAGGACGTCGAGCGCCTGGCGCAGGCGGCGCGGATGTCGCTGTCCAACTACCTAGCGATCAACCAAGGGCAGGAGGAAATCGAACTTCGCAACTCGCTTACTGGTGGCTTCTGGAACATGGTGGGCGCGTTGCAGCGGGTGCGCGGAACCCATCTGGCGCGCGCCGATCACGTGGCGCGCCGGGCAGTCTTGCAGGAGCGACGCGCTTTTCTTGCGAAGAAGGTGGCCCCGTTCCAGCAGCAGAATCCCCGGGTAGACCGCATCCGCATATCGGTGTTCGGTTTCTCGCGCGGCGCTACCGAGGCCCGTGTACTTTGCAACTGGCTCGGCGACGCCTGTGACCCCGGTCCCGGGCCGTTGCGGCTGTGTGGCATTCCCGTACAGATCGATTTCGTAGGCTTGTTCGATACGGTCGCTTCGGTAGGCGCCGCGCAGAGCTTCTTTGAATCGGTATTCGATGGCCACGGTGGCTGGGCAACAGCCGAAGACCTGCGCATTCCCGCCGATGTGCGCCGCTGTGTGCATATGGTGGCTGCGCATGAGGTGCGTGGCTCGTTCCCGGTGGACCTGGTGGACGGCGCGAACTGCGAGCAGATCATCTACCCTGGAGTGCATTCGGACGTGGGTGGCGGCTACACGCCCGGCGAGCAGGGGCGTTCGCCGAAGGATGCCGACAAGCTTTCGCAGATTCCGCTGTGCGATATGTATCGGCATGCGCTGGCGGCAGGCGTGCCGCTGTTGCCGATTGAGAAGGCGCGAGTGGAATTGCAGAGCCAGTTCGAGGTCTCCCCGAAACTGCGCCAGCACTACAACGCGTACCTGCAGGCGATGGCGCCGTTCCTGCCGGCCAGCACCCCCGCCTCCAAGGCCAACCGCACCGCGGTGCTGATGTATGCCCATTATCGCCAGTACCTGCTGTGGCGTCGGCAGCATCTGGATGACTTCGATCGCCTGCCGGGCTACCTGCAGGCGCCTGCGCAGGACCGCGCGGACCTGAGTGGCGGCAATGCCGAGCTGGTGCAGGAGGCGCGGGCGATGCGCTACAACAACGCTACGGCCCGCCTGCGCACCGAGGAACCTTACGCGGCCCACCACGGCATGGCCACGCCGCCTCGGTTCCAGGGTATTCCCGTGCAGGATTTCGTGCAGGCGAGGTTGCGGGGCAAAAAGGAACAGCAGTGGCTGGATGGCCAGATTCAATCGATCTGGGACTCGCGGCAGGCGCCACCGCAGGCAGTGGCAGCGTTTCTGGATGGCTACGTGCACGACTCGCGGGCGTGGTTCAAGCCGTTCGGGCTGGACGATGACGAGTGGGTTCACGTGCAGCGGCGCGAGCGTGACGCGTACCAGCAGCGGATGCGTGAGCTGGATGCGATTGAGCGGTCCCACCAGGAGGCACGGGACCGCATGCAACGCTCCGGACAGATGTTCCAGCCACGGGTGCCGTTGGGAATGTCGGTGCAGGAGCTGGAAGAGCTGACTGACTGGCGGCAGCGCCCTGACGACTTCGATGAAGCGTTGCAGCTGATCGGGCGCGAGTACCACTGGCAGTGGGGCTACCTGCGCTGGCGCACCTGCTATCTCAATCCGCCCGGTGTGGCGATTGCGGAGGCCTCTCTACGCAGGCAGCAGACTTCGGAAGATGCAGCCGCCTAGCGATCGCGCGCGTTGTCGCATCCAGCGTGCAGTCGGCGGCTGTGCCTCGCAGCTAACGCGGCCCATTGCGTCAGCTGTGTGATGGGTGCCGCGGCACGGACGTGTGACGGCGCACGAATCGGCAAGCTCGCGCGCTGCTTGGGATTTCCCCTACAGAACTGCTTCTCTTCGGGTGGCCTGATGGCTGTGCCGTGGCGGGTGCCCCGGCCGGGATTGGCGTCCTGAAAAAAACCGACATTCAGCTACCTATCGGTGGGCGAGGGCCCATCGTGGAAAATGCACCGTGTGCCCGGTCAACGGCGGGCGGTGTGTGGGGATTCATAAGAATCCGCTGGAGCTTCTTTGCTGATTGTTGGTCTCCGGTACGCCAACCCGCACCGTCCGCCACCTTGCTTCTGCAGGTGGCTTGCCGTCTGCGAGGAGCTCTCCATGTCCGCACGTCCCGAATTTCCCCATCTTTCCGCCCTGATTGGCGATGCCGTCAACCGACTGCCTGCCAATGCGGCCGAGCGGCTCGAAGCCCTGCTCGATGACCCCGAAGACCTGTTGCCTACCCTGTTGGCCCGCATGGATGGCCATGACGGCCCGGATGGCCGGCGGTGTGATGCGCAGGGTCTCAGCCCCGCGCAGGCCGCAACCCGGGCTGGGCTCGGGCGTACGTTGGCCGGTCTGGAGGTGCTGGTCCAGGTGCTGCACGCCGCTGCAGCCGCACGCGAGCAGGGCGGTGTCCACCAGCAGCTCAGCCCGGATGTGGTTGATGGCTTGCTGTTGGGTGCCCGAGAGCTGGTCCGCCACGCGCGCCTGCAATTGGAATAGATCCGCGCGGTGTGCACTTGAATGAAGCATTGAGCCTGTCGAGATCATAACCAGCGCCGGGCGCCTGTACGTCCAAGGCGTTCTCGGCGCCGGTGTGGACCGGACCTGCGATTGTCAGTGGCGCTGCAGAGCGCGGCCTCCTGGTGTTTTCGAGTTGCATTCGCTGTACATCAACGGGCTGCGACGGCTTCTTCCTTCATGTCTCTTTCAATCCGATGATTTCAACAGCCCTCGTTCTTCCGGAAGGAATCCTGGGGGGAACAAGGTCTTGTCGTCATAAAGTGCCCCGGTGAGAATCGCGCCATCCAGCACGCTTGTGCTCAGGTCTGCACCTTCCAGTTGCGTGCTGCCGCCCAGATTGTCACGGCCCAGGTTGGCCCCCGACAGGTTGGCGCCCCGCAGGATTGCGTCTTTCAGGTCTGCGCCACGCAGGTCGGCGTTCTGAAGGTTGGCATCTGACAGGTCCGCCATGAAAAGTATCGCCCAGTACAGGTCGGCACCTACCATGCTTGCGCCTGAAAGGCATGTCTGCATGAGGATCGCACCTTCAAGTTCAGCGCCGTCCAGATTGGCGTTCGCCAACATGGCCGAGTCCAGGTCAAGAATTCCAGACGTGGGCGGGACTGTAAGAATGACGTTTCCGCTGAGGTCCTTTATCTCTTTCATGATCCTTTTCCGCTTGGGGCTCCCGCAAAGACATGAAGTAATGGTGAGTGGGCTTCTGTCTTCGCGCCAGGTGAGGGCTTTTTCAGAAGGCACTACTTTCACCCATGGTCCGTTGTACTTTCCATATGGCCTTCATGCGGGTGATTTCACCAGCATTGTGCCTTCAGGAACAGTGTCATCCAGATTGGGTTTCATCAGGGACGCGCAGCCGATGCCTCCGACGCGTCTGCAGCAGAGCAGGGACGAGCCATGGACAGATTGCGCCGTTTACGCCAAATCCCTTTGGAGACTGCCGAAACGTCCTGACTGAACTTCGCGCTATTCCGCCGCTGCAGCTATATACCGCGCATGCAGCTGTTCCACCTGCACCTGCAGATCCTGCGGCTGCCCATCGTTGACCACCACGTCATCGGCCAGCGCCAACCGCTGCGCACGGCTGGCCTGCGCGGCAATCATCCGGTCGGCCAGTGCGGCGTCGATACCATCGCGCTGCATCAGCCGCGCGTGTTGCACGGCTTCGGGGGCATCCACCAGCAGTACCCGGTCCAGCCATGGGTAGGCCTGGCGCCCGCCAACCTCGGTCAGCAGTGGAATGGCGGCAATCGCATAGGGGCTGGTGGCCTGCTCGCACTGCTGTTGCATCAGCAGGCGGATGGCCGGGTGGGTGATGGCTTCCAGCGCCACCCGTTCGGCCGGGTCGGCGAAGACGTGGGCGCGCAGGCGCGCCCGGTCCAGGTTGCCGTCGGCCAGCAGCATGTCAGCGCCGAAACGTTCGGCGATACGGCCCAGCGCCGAGCTGCCGGCGGCCACCACGGCGCGCGCGGCCAGGTCGGCATCGGCCACCACGATGCCCAGCGTCTCGAAGCGCCGGGTCACCTCGCTCTTGCCGGCGGCGATGCCGCCGGTCAGGCCAACCACATACCGGCTCATGGGGAATCCCCTCAGCGCAGGCCGCTCAGGACCAGATACTGCTCCACCAACGGCCCGCCCCACATGAAGTACAGCCAGCCGGCGATGGCCAGGTAGGGCCCGAACGGGATGGGGGTGGCGCGGTCACGGCCCCGGCTGTACAGCCAGATCGAGCCGATGATGGCGCCCAGCACCGAGGACAGCAGGATGATCGGGAGGATGCCCTTCAGCCCGCACCAGGCACCGAGGGCCGCCAGCAGCTTGAAATCGCCGTGGCCCATGCCTTCCTTGCCGGTCAGCTGCTTGAACAGCCACCAGACTGCCCAAAGCGACAGGTAGCCCAGCGCTGCGCCGATCAGGGCGGGCTTGGCCGGCATGTACAGGTTGTCGATGCTGCCTATCAATCCCAGCCACATCAGGGGCAAGGTCAACTGGTCCGGCAACAACTGAGTGCGCAGGTCGATGCCGGACAGGGCGATCAGGAAGCAGGTCAGCACGATGGCACCGAAGCCCTGCCAGCCGAAGCCGAACTGCCAGACGCAGGCCAGCACCAGCAGCGAGGTCATGGCCTCCACCAGCGGGTACTGCAGCGAGATCGGCGCCTTGCAGTGGCGGCATTTGCCGCCCTGGATGATCCAGCTGAACAGGGGGATGTTCTCGTACCAGCTCAGCTTGTGCTTGCAGTGCGGGCAGTGCGAAGGCTCGACCACGATGCCCGGTGGGGGTGGTTCGTAGTAGTCCGGTTCCTCCAGGACCTCGCGCGCATCGCGCTTCCACTGCCACTCCAGCCGCTTGGGCAGGCGCAGGATGACGACGTTCAGGAAACTGCCCAGCAGCAGTCCCAGGGCGGCCGCGGCGGGGTAGCCGAGGCCGGGATGCTGGTCGAGAAAAGCCATGTATGTGTTATCCGACGACGGCGCCGAGTTTGAAGATGGGAAGGTACATGCCGATGACCATACCGCCAACGACCACGCCGATGAAGACCATGATCATTGGTTCGAGCAGGCTGCTCAGGGCGTCAACGGCATTGTTGACCTCCTGCTCATAGTACTCGGCCACCTTGAACAGCATCGCATCCAGGGCGCCGGCCTCTTCGCCGATGCCGGTCATCTGGATGACCATGTGCGGGAACAGGTTGAGCTGCTTCATCGCCATGTTCACCGGGTAACCCACCGAGACGTCGTCTCGCATGCGCAGGACGGCCTCCTCGTAGATCTTGTTGCCTGTGGCCCCCGCGACGATACCCAGGGCCTCCACCAGCGGCACGCCGGCCTTGAAGGTGACGGCCGTGGTACGGGCGAAGCGGGCAATGGCGCTGTTGTTCATCACTTCGCCGATGACCGGAACCTTCAGAATCAGCCGGTCCATCGTGTGCTGCATCTTCAACGAGCGTTTGTAGCTCATGACGAGGGCAACGACTGCTCCGATCACTACCGCAGCAATGAGCCACCACCACGACACCATGAACCGGGACAGATTGACGATCATCTGCGTGAAGGCGGGCAGTTCCGCGCCGAAGCCGTGGAACACTTCCTCGAACTGGGGAACCACGAAGATCAGCATGATGGCGCTGACCAGCAGGGCGACGACGACCACCATGACCGGGTAGAAGAGCGCCTTCTTGATCTTGCCCTTCAGGGCTTCGATGTTCTCTTTGTAGGTTGCTACCGTGTCCAGCACCGTTTCCAGGACACCTGCACCTTCGCCCGCCTTGACCAGATTGCGGTAGAGCTCGTCGAACTGCACCGGGTACTTGCTGACGGCTTCATGCAGGGATGAGCCTCCTTCGATGTCAGTCCGGATGCCATCAACCATCTTCTTCATGCGCGGGTTCTTGTGCCCGCTGGCGATGATGTCCAGTGCCGAGACGATCGGTACGCCGGATTTCATCATGGTCGCCATCTGGCGGCTGAAGAAGGCGATGTCCTTGGCGTTCACCGCTTTGCCGGCCGCGCCGAACAGAGGTTTCGGCTTGGGCTTCACCTGGCCGGGGTTGATCCCCTGCCGCCTGAGCTCGGCGCGCAACAGGTTGGCGTTCTTCGCCAACTGCTCGCCCTTCATCTTTACACCCCGCTTGTCGGTCCCCTCCCAGACAAACGGTTGCAGCTCCATGGTGCTACGCGCCACGGGCTCATTCTTGATCGCACTGCGACTGACAGACATGTTGGCTCCCCAAGACCCGCCATCCCCAGGCGGGCATCTAGCCGTTGATGGTAGCGGGTTCATGCCCATCTGGGCAGTTGGCGGGCGGCCCAGCGTGCGATTTCGTGCCGGGGGCCGGCCAAAGGTGACGCACTGCGTCACATTGCCGCGTCCATCGCAGATTCGGATTTGGGGGGTTCCCATCCGCAGAATTGCTGCCATCATGGGCGCGGGGAAATCCAGGGGGAGGCGTGCCGGGGTTGGCACGCAACCTGCGTTGATCCACCCGCAGGGGGCAGGACCCGCTCAACCGGCCGCTGGCCGGACCGAACCTGTCCGCTGAAATCAACCACCACTATCTTGGGGATGTACCACAATGAAGAACCAGAAGGGCTTCACCCTTATCGAACTGATGATCGTCGTCGCGATCATCGCCATCCTGGCCGCCATCGCTCTGCCGGCTTACCAGGACTACACCGTCCGTTCGCGCGTCTCGGAAGGTGCCGTGCTGGCTTCGGGTGCCAAGGCCACCGTCGGTGAGAACATCGCCAACGCCGGCGGCACGATCGATGACACCGCCTGCAATGGCGTTGCCACCTTCACCACCGCGACCAAGAACACCGCGAAGCTGGAATGTGCCAGTGGCGTCATCACGGTGACCGGCACCGCAGCCGCCAAGAATGTCGCGCTGCAGTTCGAGCCGAAGTCGGCCAGCGCCGGCATCACCTGGACCTGCACCTCGACCGCTGACAACAAGTACCTGCCGGCCGAGTGCCGCAAGGCTGCTCCGTAATCGGCCTGTTGGACTGATTGCCCAGGCATCCGTGCCTGAGGAGCCAGTAGAAGAGGGCCCTGCATGCGGGGCCCTTTTTTTTTCGAGAATGAGGTAGGGGGATGAAGGGGATCGCCGTCCGCCAGTACGTGGCGGCCGCTTTCATGGGGTTGATCCTGCTGGGGCAGCAGGTCCATCAGATCGCGGATCGTTTCGGCAACGAGGGCTTGCACGCCCGTACCGATCTCATGCAGCAGTTCGCGACTGAATTGCTGGAGGAGCGCGGGTTCGCTGCCAAAATCACCTTGTTCGTGCTTTTCGCGATAGGCAGCCATCTTCTGCTGACCGTTGGCGGTATGTGGGTCTATCGTCGGGCCTGCAGCCAGCTCCTGCCCAAACGGCGGGACGCATTCTGGCGCAGTCTGCTGTTTGTGAGCGTGGTCGTTCTGCTGGCGATGTTCGCCAATCGATGGCTGTATCCACAGTCGGCTTCCTTCGTGGATGCAGAGTTGCTGATGATCCAGTGGCTGTCGCCATTGCTTGTAGGTGCCTGCATCGCCGTGGTGGCGATCGCTGTACTGTCCGCGCTGTATTCCCTGTTGCGCAGCCGCCGCAACCTGTTCGCCGCCGGATCCCTGGTTGCCCTGGCTGTCTGCCTCGGGGCATGGGGTTGGAATGGCGGCGTTCGGGAGGGCATGGATGAGAACAGGCCGGATGTGATCATTCTGGGGGTGGACTCGCTTCGTCCGGACTATCTGGCTTCCTACGGTGAGTTTCCCGGCGGACTGGCTCCTGCCATCGAGCAGACGCTGGCCGGTTCGGTCGTCATGGATGATGTACGCACGCCACTGGCCCGGACGTTTGTCTCCTACAGCAGTACCTTGACCGGAATGAATCCGCTCAAGCACGGCGCGCGCTTCAATCTCTATCCTCGCTCGGAATTCTCGCGCGACCAGAATCTTGCCTGGGATCTGAAGCGGCACGGCTACTTCACCATGCTGGCCATGGATGAATCGCGCTTTGCCAATTTCGACCAGAGTTTTGGCTTCGATAGAACCGTCGTCCCCACGGTGGGAGGGCTTGATTTCGTCGTTGGCGGCAGCTTTGACTTCTTCGCAACCAATCTCCTGCTGGCTGCGCTGCCCGCTTCAGAGCCGCTGAGCGTGGTCCAAGGCAATCGCGCTGCCTACCGCAGCTATCGCACCGCGGACCACCCCGCCCGCCTGATCGGTGAATTGCGGGATGCGCCGGCTGACGCGCCACTGTTTCTTGTCAGCCACCTCTGCCTGCCGCATTGGCCCTATCTGCCAGGCGGGATCCGTGAGGACAGGTCTCTTGACTGGGTAGGCAAGGTCAAGGGATATGAGGATTCACAGTCCCAGTATCTGAACGCGATCAGGGCAGTTGATGGTCAGTTTGAGGCGCTCATCGATGAGCTGCGCCGCTTGCGGCGTCTGGACAACGCGATCCTAGTTGTCATGTCGGACCACGGCGAAGACTTTGCAATGCGCCGTGACCAGTTCAATGACAACGACGCCAACCAAGCCGTGGGCGCATATGGCCATGGCAGCTTCGCGCTGTCGGACGTGCAGAACCATGTGGTGATGGCGATACAGCAATTCCGCAATGGCCAACCGGTCTGGACGCATCGGCGGGTTGCGGGACCTGGCTCAGTGATCGACGTTGCGCCCACGATCGCCGAACTGGTCGGCCTGAGGCGCGACCGCTACGAAGGGCTCTCGTGGTTGCCTGCGATACGCCAGAACGAGGATCTTCCAGGCAATCGTGTTCGTTTCATGGAGAACGGCCTGCGCTCCACGGGCGTTGAGCGAGCGCACATCAATGAAGGCCAGGTGGCACAGGAAATGTCCTACCTGTATCGCCTGACGGAAGATGGTCGTTTCGAGGTTCGCCCGGACCTGTTGCCGGAGAAGCTCCGCGAGAAGCAGCGCGGAGCGATTCTTGGGCGATGGGGCGTGATGACCGATCCGGCGTCTGGCAACGCTCCGGGGGCCCGGCACTGCTGGCGGGTGGTGGACTATGAGCGGCGAACCATCGCCTGCACGCCATACCCCGCGCCTGAGCCTGCCATTGCCGATCTGCAGCGTGAAGTGTGCGAATACTATCGTGAAGACGGGGACTTCCATGCGGCCTGGTGTGCCTCGGCGGCCCGTGCAGATGGCCGCCGGCCTGCGGGTCCGTCAGCAAGCGTGGAACGACAAACCGGTAACATGTAACCGGCTCTTTGCCATAGGCGCTGATGTGCAGCGCTGGAAGGGCTGAATGAATCAAGAGGGCACTATGAACACCGCTACCACCGCCAACCTCGTCGGCATCACCGGCCTGGCCCGCCGCCTGGTCCAGGATGGCGCCCTGGATGAAGCGGGCGCACGCGATGCGATGGCCAAGGCTGCCGCCGCACGCCAGCCCCTGCCAACCTGGTTCGCCCAGAACAGGGTGGTCGGTGCCGCGCAGCTGGCCGCGGCCAATGCGGTCGAGTTCGGCATGCCGCTGTTCGATGTCTCCACCTTCGACGCCAACCAGAACGCGATGAGCCTGGTCAGCGAGGAACTGCTGCGCAAGCACAACGTGCTGCCGCTGTTCAAACGCGGCGGCAAGCTGTTCGTCGGTACCAGCAACCCGACCCACTCGCTGGATGAGATCAAGTTCCACACCAATCTGGTGGTGGAACCGATCCTGGTGGATGAAGACCAGATCCGCCGTACGCTGGAGCAGTGGCACGCCAGCCACGACACGCTCGGTGACGCGCTGGGTGGTGACGACGAAGGCATGGGCAACCTGGAGGTCTCCGCCGGTGACGAGGACCTGGGCACCGGCGGTGATTCCGGCATCGATGCCAAGGGCGACGACACCCCGGTGGTGAAGTTCGTCAACAAGGTGCTGGTCGATGCCATCCGCAAGGGCGCCTCGGACATCCACTTCGAGCCCTATGAAGACGACTACCGGGTGCGCCTGCGCATCGACGGGTTGCTGAAGATGGTGGCGCGCGCGCCGGTGAAGCTCAATCAGCGCATCGCCGCGCGCCTGAAGGTGATGGCGCAGCTGGACATCGCCGAGAAGCGCGTGCCGCAGGACGGCCGCATCAAGCTCAACCTGTCCAAGACCAAGCAGATCGACTTCCGCGTGAGCACACTGCCGACCCTGTTCGGCGAGAAGGTGGTGCTGCGTATCCTGGATGGCAGTGCGGCCAAGCTGGGCATCGACAAGCTGGGCTACGAGCCGGACCAGCAGAAGCTGTTCCAGGATGCCATCCACAAGCCCTACGGCATGGTGCTGGTGACCGGCCCGACTGGTTCGGGCAAGACCGTGTCGCTGTATACGGCGCTGGGCATCCTCAACGACGAGACGCGCAACATCTCCACCGCCGAAGACCCGGTGGAAATCCGCCTGCCCGGCGTCAACCAGGTGCAGCAGAACAACAAGCGCGGCATGACCTTCGCGGCGGCGCTGCGCTCGTTCCTGCGCCAGGACCCGGACATCATCATGGTCGGCGAAATCCGCGACCTGGAAACGGCGGAGATCGCGATCAAGGCGGCGCAGACCGGCCACATGGTGCTGTCCACGCTGCATACCAACGATGCGCCGCAGACCATCGCGCGCCTGATGAACATGGGCATCGCGCCGTACAACATCACCAGCTCGGTGACGCTGGTGATCGCCCAGCGCCTGGCGCGCCGCCTGTGTAGCAACTGCAAGCGCCTGGCCACGCTGCCCGAACATGCGCTGCTGGCCGAAGGCTTCACCCAGGCGCAGCTGGATGCAGGCATCCAGTTGTACGAGGCGGTCGGCTGCGACGAGTGCACCGAGGGCTACAAGGGCCGCACCGGCATCTACCAGGTGATGCCGATGACCGATGAGATCGCCACGATCGTGCTGGCCGGTGGCAACGCGCTGCAGATTGCCGAAGCGGCGCAGCAGATTGGCGTGAATGATCTGCGGCAGTCGGCATTGAAGAAGGCCGCTGCGGGCATCACCAGCCTCGCCGAGATCAATCGCGTCACCAAGGATTGAGGTAGATCCACGCCATGCGTGGATGGCGCGATGCATGAGGTTGCCGGCCAGCGGCCGGCACTACCGCTTGGGTCAGCGTTCGTGATCGGGATTGCGTGGTCCCGGCGCTACTCCATTCCCAGCTTCTTCAGCTTGTAGCGCAGCGCGCGGAAGGTGATGCCCAGCTGCGCGGCGGTGCGGGTCTTGTTCCAGCGGTTCTCTTCCAGCGCGCGCTGGATGGCGCTGCGCTCGAGCTGCTCGATGTAGGAGGGCAGGGCGGCGCTGCCCGGCTGCAGGTCGGCCACCGCTTCGGCGGGGGCGGCACTGCCTGGGGCGCGCGGGGCGTGCTGCGGCAGGCGCAGGTCATCGGCACCGATGCAGTCTTCCTCGGCCAATGCCAGCGCACGTTCCAGGATGTTCTCCAGTTCGCGCACATTGCCGGGGAAGGCATACTGAGCCAGCGCCTCCAGTGCCGACGGCGCCAGCAGCGGGGTGGCGCGGCCATGGCTGCGGGCCAGCCGCGCCAGCACTGCCGCGGCCAGTTCCGGCAGGTCCTGGCGGCGCTCACGCAGCGGCGGCACCTTCAGTTCGATCACGTTGATGCGGTAGTACAGGTCGTGGCGGAAGCGCCCGTCCTCGACCAGTTCCGCCAGGTCGCGGTGGGTGGCCGAGAGAATCCGCACGTCCACCGGTTCCTCGTTGGGCGCACCGACCGCGCGCACCGATTTTTCCTGGATCGCGCGCAGCAGCTTCACCTGCATCTGCAGCGGCAGTTCGGCCACTTCGTCCAGGAACAGGGTGCCGCCATGGGCAGCCTGGAACAGGCCCGGCTTGTCGGCGTGTGCGCCGCTGAAGCTGCCCTTGCGATGGCCGAAGAATTCACTCTCCATCAGCTCGCCGGGGATGGCGCCGCAGTTGACCGGCACGAACGGGCCGGCCGCACGCGCACCCTGGGCGTGGATGGTGCGCGCGACCAGCTCCTTGCCCACCCCAGACTCGCCCAGGATGTAGACCGGCGCCTGGCTGCGCGCAACCTTGCCGATGGTGGTGCGCAGCACGTCCATGGCCGGCGAATCGCCAAGCAGGCGCGCGCCCTGTTCGGCACTGGGGCCGGGCGCGGGGCGTTCGGTGTTGTTGAGTTCCAGTGCGTGCTTGACCAGGCCGCGCAGCACCGAGATGTCCACCGGCTTGCTGACGAAGTCGAAGGCGCCGGCCTTCAGCGCTTCCACCGCCAGATCCATGCTGCCGAAGGCGGTGATCATCGCCACCGGCGTGCGCGGATAGTGCTGGGCGATCTCGCTGACCAGTTCGATGCCGTTGCCATCCGGCAAGCGCATGTCGGTGATGCACAGGTCATACGGATTGCTGGCCAGCAGTTCACGTGCTTCGGCCAGGTTGGCGGCGGTACTGATGCGCAGCCCCATGCGGCCGAGGGTCAGCACCAGCAGTTCGCGGATGTCGCGTTCGTCGTCGACGACGAGGGCGCTGCGGGTTTCGTTCATGGGCGTGAAAGATAAACGAGGGGGCTGGATGCGACAAATGTTTGACGCACGGAATCGGAATCAGGTGGGCAACAGCGTGTGCGGACCGGGCAGCACCAGGCGGAAGCAGGAGCCACCGGCCGGCACCGGGATGTAGTCGAGCCGCGCCTGGTTGGCCCGGCACAGCTCGCGGGCGATATACAGGCCCAGGCCGGTGCCGTGCTCGGACGTGGTGAAGAACGGGCGGAACAACTGCGCGGCCACGCTCTCGGGAATGCCCGGGCCGCGGTCCATCACGTCGATCACCGCGCTGCGCTCGTGCTGGGCCACGCGCAGGCGCACCCGCGCCGGCTGCTGGCCGATGCGCCCGTACTTGAGCGCGTTGTGCACCAGCACGGTCAGCACCTGGTACAGGTGGCGGGTATCGACCTGGGCCATCACCGCGCTGTCATTGATGATCGGTTCGATGCTGTCAGTCTCCAGCGTCTGCCCCTGCTTGTACTCCAGCACGAAGCGGCGCACGAAGGCGGCCAGGTCCACGTTCTCGGGCGTGGCGCGCTCGCGCCGGGCCAGCCCCAGCACGCTTTCGACGATGCCGTTGGTGCGCTGGCATTGCTGGCGGATGATCTGCAGCAGGCGGCGCTCGCTTTCGTTGAAGCCGGTGCCTTCCTCAAGCAGCTGCACGGCATAGTTGATGGCCGCCAGGGGGTTGCGGATCTCATGGGCGAGGCTGGCCGAGAAGCGGCCCATCGCTGACAGGGTGAGCGATTCGGCACGGCGGGACACCACGCTGGAATCGTCCAGGAACACGAGCGCCAGGTCGCTGCCGGCCAGCAGGCGGGCGAAGCGCGGCTGCACTTCCGGCTGGTCGGGGTTGAGCTGCAGCGGCAGTTCGTCCTGCGCCCAGCCATTGCGCCAGCGCTGCAGGCGGCGGGTCAGTTCCGGCGCGGCGCTGGCCAGGTCCAGGCGCCCGCTCTCGCCGTTGCCGTCATTGTCGCCCAGCAGCATCGAGGCGGCCTCGTTGGCCAGGGTGATGCGGTTGTCGGCGTCCACCACCAGCACGCCGGTGCGCATGCGGCGGATGATCAGTTCGTTGATCTGGAACAGGTTGGCTACTTCGTCGCCGCGCTGGTTGGCCAGCTGCTGGTTGCGGCGGGCGCGGTTGCCGACCTGGTAGCTGATGAAGGCCAGGGCCAGGTAGCTGGTGGTGAACATCGCCAGCTCGGCCAGGGTGCGGGTGGGGTCGCCGCCTTCCAGCAGCTTCCAGGTGTATTCGACGCCGGTGGCCAGGCTGGCGGCCAGCGCCAGGCCCAGGCCGAGGCTGAGTGGCAGCAGGGTGGCGGCGGCGGCGATGTTGAACAGCAGCGACATCGAGATGCCGGCGCTTGCACCGGGCAGGGCATGCGACAGCAGGGTGGCGGCAACGATGTCCACCAGCACGCCGCTGACCACGATCGGCCGCAGCCAGCGTTCGTTGCGGCCGATCACCAGGGCCAGCAGCGACAACGCCAGATAGATGACCGCAACCACATCGGCCAGCCGCGGGTGATGGGCCTCGCCGACCAGGCCGGACAGAGGGCTGTAGAGCAGGGCGGCGATGACGGTTGCGATCAGCACCCGGTACAGCGCGAAGAAATACAGCTCACGCCGCGGGATCGATTCGATGCGGTCGATCAATGAAGCACTGGGTGACACGCCGGAACTCCCCTTCTGGCTGCCTGGGTCTGGAATCTGCGATGCACCGGTCCGGCGTCCCCTGAAGCCGGGCCGGCGCGTCGCTTCTATGTGGCCCGTGGTGGAAGCGGTCGAGCAGGCTCGACGCTGCACACCCTGGCTGACCAGTATAGGCCCCCGCAAAGCGTGCCGTGGGAGTGGCCCGGATCGCGCATTTGACCTCCCGCGGACACCGGTGGCCAGCACGGGCCCGGGCGCAACTGCCTGAATGACGGTGGAAATCTGGCCGGGTCTGGCGTTTTGTACAGACTTCTTTGCGCCCCGGCGCTGGCTCGGCCACAATAGTGGGCCCGCCGCGGTCCATGCCGGCGCCCCGCCGGGGCCCTGAGGAATTGCGTGCGGTCGTTCCTATTCCCACGGTGACGCATGAATTTCCACGAATACCAGTCAAAACAACTGCTTGCCGAGTACGGCATCCCGGTCCCGGCCGGCAAGGTCGCTGCGACCCCGGACGAAGCGGTTGCCGCTGCCAACTCCCTGGGCCAGGGCCCCTGGATGGTCAAGGCGCAGATCCACGCTGGCGGCCGCGGTAAGGCTGGCGGCGTCAAGTTCTGCAAGACCACCGACGACGTGAAGGCCGCTGCGGCCAAGATGCTCGGCACCAAGATGGCCACCTACCAGACCGCAGGCGTTGAACTGCCGGTCAACCTGGTGCTGGTGACCACCGCCGGCGAGATCGTCAAGGAACTGTACCTGTCGGTGCTGGTCGACCGTGGCACCAAGACCATCACCTACATCGCCTCTTCGGAAGGCGGCGTGGAAATCGAGCAGGTTGCGGCTGAAACCCCGGAGCTGATCCACTCGCTGAACGTCGACTTCGTCGAAGGCGTGCAGGGTTACCACGGCCGTGATTTCGGCTTCAAGCTGGGCCTGACCGCCAAGCAGGCCGGCCAGTTCGCCAGCATCATGGTGAACCTGTACCGCCTGTTCAACGAAAAGGACCTGGCCCTGGTTGAAATCAACCCGCTGGCCATCCTGGACGACGGCAACCTGTACGCGCTGGACGGCAAGTTCGACAGCGACGACAACGCCGCGTTCCGCCAGAAGGCGCTGGTCGCCATGCGCGACAAGACCCAGGAAGACCCGACCGAAGTGATCGCTTCGGAGCTGGACATCAACTACGTCACCATGGACGGCAACATCGGCTGCATGGTGAACGGCGCCGGCCTGGCCATGGCCACCATGGACGTCATCAAGCTCAACGGCGGCGAGCCGGCGAACTTCCTGGACGTGGGCGGCGGTGCCAACAAGCAGCGCGTCATCGAAGCCTTCAAGCTGATCCTGTCCTCGGACAAGGTCGAAGGCATCTTCGTCAACATCTTCGGCGGCATCGTCCGCTGCGACATGATTGCCGAAGGCATCATTGCCGCCGTGAAGGAAGTGGGCGTCAAGGTTCCGGTCGTGGTGCGCCTGGAAGGCACCAACGTGGAAGAAGGCAAGCAGCTGCTGCGCGACAGCGGCATGGCCATCATCCCGGCTGACAACATCAACGATGGCGCCAAGAAGATCGTTGAAGCTGTCAAGAACGCCGCCTGATACCGACACCAAGGAATTCCAATGTCTGTTTTGATCAACAAGAACACCAAGGTGATCGTGCAGGGCTTCACCGGCCAGCAGGGCACCTTCCACGCCACTCAGATGATCGAGTACGGCACCCAGGTTGTGGGCGGCGTGACCCCGGGCAAGGGTGGCACCACCCATATCGACCTGCCGGTCTTCAACACCGTTGCCGACGCCGTGCAGAGCACCGGCGCCAACGCATCGGTCATCTACGTGCCGCCGCCGTACGCCGCTGACGCGATCCTGGAAGCCGCTGCTGCCGGCATCAAGGTCATCGTCTGCATCACCGAAGGCATCCCGGTGCTGGACATGCTGCGCGTCAAGAACGTGCTGACCCGTTCGCATCCGGACACCGTGCTGATCGGGCCGAACTGCCCGGGCGTCATCACCCCGGGTGAGTGCAAGATCGGCATCATGCCGGGCCACATCCACCAGCCGGGCAAGATCGGCATCGTGTCGCGTTCGGGCACCCTGACCTATGAAGCGGTCAAGCAGACCACCGAAGTCGGCCTGGGCCAGTCCACCTGCATCGGCATCGGCGGTGACCCGATCAACGGCCTGAACTTCGTCGACTGCCTGAAGCTGTTCAACGAAGACCCGCAGACCGAAGGCATCATCATGGTTGGCGAAATCGGCGGTGACGCTGAAGAAGCCGGCGCCGAGTACATCAAGAACCACGTGAAGAAGCCGGTCGTCGGTTTCATCGCCGGTGCGTCGGCTCCGGCCGGCAAGCGCATGGGCCACGCCGGTGCGATCGCCTCGGGTGGCAAGGGCACGGCGGAAGGCAAGTTCGCCGCCATGGAAGCCGCTGGCGTCGTCACCGTGCGTTCGCCGGGCGACCTGGGTGCCGCCATCGCCAAGCTGGTGAAATAAGAGTGTTGCCGGCCTCGGCCGGCACGCTCTTGTAGAGTCGAGCCATGCTCGACTTGCTCCAACAGAAAGGCCGCCTCTGGGCGGCCTTTCTGCGTCTGGCCCCGGCCATCCCGCCAACCCCATCCACGCATGGCGTGGATCTACTGAGCCGGGGCTGTCCACGCAGTGAGCGCGCCCGGCGCGCGCATGGTGCGGCGCTACAATGGGCGCATTGCAACCACAGGCTGGATTCCCATGGCTTCGATCCGCATCGCGATGGCGCAGTTCGACTTCCCGGTCGGCGATGTCGCCGGCAATACCGAGCGCATCATCGAGATGATCGGCCAGGCGCGCGACGAGTACGGCGCCGAGCTGGTGATGTTCCCCGAGCTGGCCGTGAGCGGTTACCCGCCGGAGGACCTGCTGCTGCGCCCGGGCTTCCTGTACGAGTGCGAGCAGGCAATGGGCCGCATTGCCGCCGCCTGCCGTGGCGTGACCGCTGTGGTCGGTTGGCCGCAGGCCGCCGGCGCGGTGGTCTACAACGCCGCCAGCGTGCTGCGCGATGGCCTGGTCGAGCAGACCTACCGCAAGCGCGAGCTGCCCAACTACGCGGTATTCGACGAGCGTCGCTACTTCGATGTGGACCCGGACGGCGGCAGCTGCGTGTTCGAGGTCAATGGCGTTCCGGTGGGACTGCTGATCTGTGAGGACCTGTGGTTCGCCGAACCGCTGGCCGACACCGTGCGCGCCGGTGCGCAGCTGGTGGTGGTACCCAACGCGTCGCCGTACGAGCGGGGCAAGCACGCCCAGCGCGACGCGGTACTGGCCGCACGTACCCGCGAGAGCGGGGCGGCGATCGCCTACCTCAACGTGGTGGGGGGGCAGGATGCGCTGGTGTTCGATGGCGCCTCGGTGGTGGCCGATGGCGACGGCACCGTGCACCCGGCGGCCGCTGCCTTCGTCGACCAGTGGCTGGTGGTGGACTACGATGGCCAGAGCCGCCGGTTCCTGCCGCACGTATGGATGGACGACGGCGACGAAAGCATGGACGCGCTGGCCTGGCGTGCGGTGACGCGCGGCATCCAGGACTACTGCCGCAAGAACGGCTTCAAGAAGGTGTGGCTGGGCCTGTCCGGCGGCATCGACTCGGCCCTGGTGCTGGCGCTGGCGGTGGACGCGATGGGCGCGGAGAACGTAACCGCCGTGCGCCTGCCGTCGCGCTATACCGCTGGCCTGTCCAACGACCTGGCCGCCGAGCAGTGCCAGGCGCTGGGGGTGAAGCTGGACGCGGTGTCGATCGAGCCGGCGTTCAAGGGCCTGATGGAATCGCTGGCGCCGATGTTCGACGGCACCACGCCGGACGTGACCGAAGAGAACCTGCAGTCGCGCAGCCGCGGCGTGATCCTGATGGCGCTGGCCAACAAGTTCGGCGGCCTGCTGCTGACCACCGGCAACAAGAGCGAGTACGCGGTGGGCTACGCCACCATCTACGGCGACATGTGCGGGGGCTACGCACCGCTGAAGGACCTGTACAAGACCGAAGTGTTCGGCCTGTCCAAGTGGCGCAATACCGTGGGTGGCGCGCCGGTGATCCCGCCGGCGGTGATCAGCCGCCCGCCGTCGGCCGAGCTGCGCGAGAACCAGCTGGACCAGGATTCGCTGCCGGCCTACGACGTGCTGGACGGCATCCTCTACCGCTACATCGACCAGGAGCAGTCGCGCGGGGAGATCGTGGCCGCCGGCTACGATGCGGCCGTGGTCGACCGCGTGCTGCGCCTGGTGCGCATCAGCGAGTGGAAGCGGCACCAGGCCGCGCCGGGCCCGAAGGTCTCGCGCCGCGCCTTCGGCCGTGAGCGTCGCTACCCGATCAGCAACGGCTACAAGGGCTGAGGCAGGGGGGGCGGGCGTGGCCCGGCCGATGGGTGGAGCCGGCCGCTGGCCGGCTGTTGCATGACCCTCAGACAGGCCATCGGGTTGCCGGCCACCGGCCGGCACTACCGCTACAAAAAGAAGAGGGCCCCTTGCGGGGCCCTTTCTTATTTCTTTTCCAGTCGCGCGTTGCGCTGGCCGGTGCTGGCGGACTTCTCGCCGGCGAACGGGTTCAGCTTGCGGATCATCCACGGGTACTTCGGCCACTTGCCTTCCAGCCACGGGTGGTCCGGCTGGTTCAGCTGCAGGACGCGGCGGGCGTCGTCGGCCAGGGTCTTGTTGCCCAGGTGGGTGTAGGAATCAGCCAGGACGGCGACGGCATCGTACTGGAACGCGCTCTGCGGGTAGGTTTCCAGCAGGTAGTTGGCGCGGCCGGCCGCCGAGACCCAGGCGCCGCGGCGCATGTAGTACAGGGCGTTGTCCAGCTCGTGCTGGGCAAACACGTCACGCAGCTCCAGCATGCGGCTGCGCGCATCGGCGGCGTAGCGGCTGTTCGGGTAGCGGTCGACCACGATGTTGAAGTCCGAATACGCCTGGTGCGGCGTGGACAGGTCGCGGCGGCTGGCGTCCAGCGACCATACGCGGCGCAGGAAAACCGTACTGCGGTTGGAGTTGGCAAGACCGCGCAGGTAGTACAGGTACGCGATGTTGCGGTGGGTCGGGTAGGTACGGATGAAGCGGTCGATGCTGGACACCGCATCGTCGTGCTTGCCGGCCTTGTACTGGGCGTAGGCGGTTTCGATCATCGCCTGCTCGGTATAGGGACCGTACGGATACTGGGCCACCAGGCGGCGGAAGCTGGTCTCAGCCCCGCTCCAGTTGCCACCCTGCATCAGCTTGTGGCTCTTCTCGTACAACTGTTCGACCGGCGTCCCTTCATCGGGGCGATCGCCCTTCTTGGCGCCACGGTGGCAGCCGGTGGCGGCGATGACCAGCACCAGCAGCAGGGCGGTGAGGCGGACGGGCGCAGAGAGCATGGCGGAGCGTCGGATCATGGGGTCGAGGCGGGACGCGGCTGGAATACGAAGGGTCGATGATAGCCTAGTGTCCTGTCCAGCGACTGAAACCGGCCGCCGGGACCCCAAAATTTCAAAGAATGCCCCCTGCCATGTCTGAACAACCCTCTGAATCGGCCCGCCAGGCCATCGTCCCCGACACCGCGGCCGGCCGTCGTTTCGACGCCGTCGTGGCCGAACTGTTCCCCGAATACTCGCGTTCGCGCCTGACCGAGTGGATCAAGGCGGGCGACGTCCTGCTGGATGGCGCCCAGGTGCGCCCGCGCGACCCGCTGCGCGGCGGCGAGGTGGTCACCCTCACGGTGGTGCTCGAGACCCAGACCGACGCCCAGCCGGAGGACATCCCGCTGGACGTGCTGTTCGAGGACGAGCACCTGCTGGTGATCAACAAGCCGGTCGGGCTGGTGGTCCACCCCGGCGCGGGCAACCACAGCGGCACCCTGGTCAATGCCCTGCTGTTCCGCGACCCGTCGGTGGCGGTGCTGCCGCGCGCCGGCATCGTGCACCGCCTGGACAAGGACACCAGCGGCGTGATGGTGGTGGCCAAGACCCTGGAGGCGCAGACCGCGCTGGTCGAGCAGCTGGCCGCACGCGACGTGCACCGCCAGTACCTGGCGATCGTGATGGGCGCACTGGTGGCCGGCGGCACGGCCGATGCGCCGATCGACCGCCACCCGCGCGACCGCCTGAAGATGGCCGTGCGCGAGGACGGCAAGGAAGCGATCACCCACTACCGCCTGCGCGAGCGCTTCCGTGCGCACACCGCGCTGGAGTGCCGCCTGGAAACCGGCCGTACCCACCAGATCCGCGTGCACATGGCGCACGTGCGCCACCCGATCATCGGCGATCCGCTGTACGGCGGCGCGCTGAAGCTGCCCAAGGGTGCCAGCGACGAGCTGGTGGCCGCGCTGCGCGGCTTCAAGCGCCAGGCCCTGCACGCCGAGACCCTGGAGTTCACCCATCCGATCACCGGCGAGCCGGTGCGCAACACCGCGCCGGTGCCGGAAGACATGCTGCACCTGATGAAGGTGCTGCGCGAAGACAGCGAAGCCTTCGCCGCACGCGAGCGGGACCGCTGGTGATGGCGGCCGCGCTGCCGTTGCTGCAGGCCGACTGGCCAGCGCCAGCAGGCGTCCATGCGCTGACCACGCGCCGGCATGGCGCGGGCATCTCGCCGGCGCCGTTCGCGCAGTTCAACCTGGGCAACCGGCACGCGGCCGATGGTGATACCCCGGCCAATGTCGAGCACAACCGGCAGCTGCTGCAGCAGGGGCTGGCGCTGCCGTCCGCGCCGCATTGGCTGCGCCAGGTGCACAGCAGTACCGTGCTGCGCTTCGATGCGCCGCCGGTGCCGGGTGCCAGCGAGCCGGTGGCCGACGCGGCGGTGACCTCGGTGCCGGGCGTGGTGCTGGCGATCCTGACCGCCGACTGCCTGCCGGTGGTCTTCGCGGCCACCGACGGCAGCGAGATCGGCGCGGCCCATGCCGGTTGGCGGGGCCTGGCCGACGGCATGCTGGAGGCCACCGTGGCCGCCATGCGGACCCCGCCGACGCAGCTGCGGGCCTGGCTGGGCCCGGCCGCCGGGCCGGCAGACTACGAGATCGGCGAAGAGGTCTTCCACGCCTTTGTCGGGCATGACCCGGCTGCGGAGGCGGCTTTCGTGGCGACCCGGCCCGGGCACTGGAAGGTGGACCTGTTCGCCCTGGCCCGCCAGCGCCTGCAGGCCGCCGGCATGGACCCGGCGCAGGTGCATGGCGGCACGGTGTCGACCATGGCCGACCCGGACCTGTACTCGCACCGGCGCGACCGTCGCACCGGGCGCATGGCGACGCTGGCCTGGATCGCGCGCTGAGCACGCCGCTGTTCGCGCGCGTGTTGGGGCCGGCCTTTGCCACCCTGGCGGCGCCGGTACAGGCACTGCATACCGCTGCGCTGCCCTGCCGCTACGTGGGGCAGTCGCGGATCGAGCGCGGACGGCACTGGCTGGTGCCGCCGCTGGCCGCCCTGGCGCAGTTGCCGAGGGAGGGCGAGGCGCTGCCGACCGAAGTGGCGTTCAGCGCACACGGGCAGGGCGAACGCTGGGCGCGCCGGTTCGGCCGCTGGCCGATGGTGTCGCGCTTGTGGGCGCACGAGGGCCATCTGCGTGAGCAGCTGGGCGCGGTGCGTTTCGAGTTCGACCTGCAGGCCCGCGAGGGCGGCATCGATTGGTCGGTGCGCCGGGTGTGGGCGTTCGGGGTGCTGCCGCTGCCCACGCGCTGGTTTGGCGGCGTGTGCTGCCGCGAAGCAGGGCAGGGGCAGCGTTACACTTTCCGGGTTGATGTGACCTTGCCCTGGGCAGGAGCCCTGATCCGCTATGAAGGCTGGCTCGAACCGCAGTGAAGCCGCCGCCGCCGCCGACGGCGCGGTGATCGTGTTCGACGGTGTCTGCGCGCTGTGCAACCGGTGGGTGCGCTTCCTGCTGCGTTTCGACCGCAAGGGCCGCTATCGCTTCGCGGCGATGCAGGGCACCCGGGGCAGTGCGCTGCTGCGCGCGTATGGACTGGATCCGCAGGACCCACGGTCATTCCTGCTGCTGGATGCGCAGGGCGCATGGACAGACACCGATGCGATCCTGCGCGTGCTGGCCGGGTTGGGCGGCGCCTGGCGCCTGAGCGGTGTGCTGCGTGCGCTACCGCGAAGCTTGCGTGATGCGGCGTATGGGGTGCTGGCGCGCAATCGTTACCGCTGGTTCGGGCGGCATGACGCCTGCCTTTTGCCGCCGCCAGAACAGGCCGCGCGCTTCCTGGATTGAACAAAAAGGGGACGGAGGGAATCAAGTCGTTTATGCATAAACGACTTGATTCCCTCCGTCCCCTTTTTTCAGTCGAGCAGCTGATAGGCGATGCGACGGTTCTGCGCGCGTCCGATGTCGCTGCGATTGTCGGCGACCGGCCAGTCCTGGCCGTAGCCCACCGCGACCAGCGAGGTGGCGGGGACGCCCAGCGCCTGCAGCGCGTGTGATACCGCCTCGGCGCGCTGCTGGCTGAGCTGCAGGTTGGCTTGGGCGTGGCCGCGACCATCGGTGTGCGCGCCGATCTCAACACGCTTGCCGTCGGGCGCTCTGCGCAGCGCATCCGCGACGGCCTCCAGGGTCTGCCGCGAGTCGCCGGTCAACTCGGACGAACCGGCGTGGAACTTCAGCGTGGTCTGGTTCAGCGCTTCAATCCGCTGCGCGGCATCGGCGTGCGTCGGCAGCTGCGACAGCGCCGCTAGTCCCGGGCCCCACAGGCCGCTCATGTCCAGTGCCGGGAAGTCCTGGCGCAACCTGTGCGAGATGGCCAGCCGCTGCGCGTCCTCCATCAGCGAGGTGTCGATGCGCAGCTGCGATCCGGCGAATTCCAGCCGCAGCCCATCGCCCTGCAGCTGCGGAAGATCGGCAATCAGGCGATCCAGCCAGCGCGGCGCGCGTGCGCGTGGGTCCAGCGTTATCCCGCCCTGCACGTTCTGCCGGCCGTGTACCGCCAGCAGCGTGCTCCAGATACGGCGACGATCCCCCTCGGTGGGCAGGCTGCCGTGCACCTGCATCTGTGTGCCATGTTGCTGCAGGGACAGGTAGGCGTCGTGTTCGAGTGGAATGTCCGGCACCGTCCACAGGGGCGTGCGGGCCTTCAGCTGCAACCAGGTGGTGAGGCCGAGGACAACGACAATGGCCAGCAGCCACAACAGGCTGCGCACGGCCCTCCCATACATCGCGCGCGTTGGCACCGTGCCGGTCATGCGCCGGGGCGATGGGCCCGCGATGCTGCGATGGACATGCGGAGAGGGCACCAGGCCGCCCGGCGCATCCATCAGCGTGACCACCCCGGGCAGAAGATGGCAGGCGACCACCCTGAAAGCACCGGGTGACATGCCACAGCGGTGCGCGATCATGGCCAGCGTGTGTGCGCCCAGCGCGCGTTCGAGCTCACTGGCGACGATGGGCAGCCGCAACGCTGCCGGTTGCCGCCAGGAATGAAAACGGGAGGCCAGACCTGCCTGTTCAAACCGCTGCTGCAGACCGTCCAGGCCCCGGTGATGGGAGGTTATCCAGACGCTGATGACCTCCACCACCCAGCGGGCGCGATGGCCCAGCTCGAGGCGTGTTGCGGCATCTTCGATGAAACGGTCGTACGCAGACATGCAGTGACTCCCTGGAATGTGATGTGCGTCGCGCCGCGCAGCAGGCGCGACGGATTGCGATGGCTCCGGGGGCGCCACTCTGGGGAGCGCGCGTCAATGCATGGTGAAATGCTGGGGGTGATGCCTCTTTCGTTTCGGCGGGCCCTGCGGCAGGGCCCGCCGCTGGATGCGGCGAGGCCTAGTGCACAGCGGGATCTGCACGGTGGCCCCGGACCGCTGGCGCGCCGTGGGACGCCCTTCTCCTGGTCGCCGGAATGGTTTCAGGTGCACCTACTTTCGGGCTTAAAACGACAATCTGCGAGCGCTCTTGGCGCCCTTCTGTCGCTTCATGCTGGGCTGGTTGCGCGATCCCTCAGTTCTCCAGCGCGTCCAGGTAGCTGCGCCGCCAGTGGTTGATGTCGTAGGTGCGCAGGTGGTCCATCATCGCGTGCCAACGTTCCTTGCGCCTGCGCAGCGACATCGTCGCGGCGGTGGCGATCGCATCGGCCACGCCGTCCAGGTCGTGTGGATTCACCAGCAGCGCCTGCTTCAGTTCATCGGCGGCACCGGCCAGCAGCGACAGCACCAGCACCCCGGGATCTTCCGGGTCCTGTGAGGCCACGTACTCCTTGGCCACCAGGTTCATGCCGTCGCGCAGCGGTGTCACCAGGCCCACCGCCGCCGCCCGGTAGAAGCCGGTGAGGGTGGCATGGGTGAAGTTCTGGTTGACGTAGCGCAGGGGTGTCCAGTCCGGCTCGGCGTGACCGCCGTTGATGTGGCCGGCGATCTGTTCCAGCTGGCTGCGCAGTTGCCGATACTCGGTCACGTCGCCACGCGAGACCGGGGCGATCTGCAGGTAGGTCAGCGAGCCGCGCTGGTCGGGATGACGCTGCAGGTAGCGCTCGAAGCCGAGGAAGCGCTCGGGCAGGCCCTTGGAGTAGTCCAGGCGGTCGACACCGATCGCCAGCTGGCGGTCACGCAGGCTGTTGCGCAGATTCTTCACCGCGGCCTTGGTGGCGGCGGTGCCGGCCTGGCGCGCGATCAGGTCGGTGTCGATGCCGATCGGGAAGGCGGCTGCGCGGAAACGGCGCCCGCCGGGAGCTTCCAGTTCGCCGTTGTCGAGCACGCGGCCGCCGCCGAACAGGCGCAGGTAGGTCTGGAAGCGATCGGCGTCGCGCTGGGTCTGGAAGCCGACCAGGTCGTAGGCATACAGCGCGGAGAACAGCCGCAGGTGATCGGGCATGGCCTGCAGCAGGTCGGCCGAGGGCATCGGGATGTGCAGGAAGAATCCGATGCGGCAGCCGATGCCGCGTTCGCGCAGCAACGCACCGAGTGGAATCAGGTGGTAGTCGTGGATCCAGACGATGTCGTCCTCGCGCAGCAGCGGGGCGAGCTTGTCGGCGAACAGCGCGTTGACCTTGTGGTAGGTCTCGCGGGTGCCACGGTCGTAGTCGACCAGGTCCAGGCGGAAGTGCAGCAGCGGCCACAACGTGCGGTTGGCGAAGCCGTTGTAGTAACCGTCGACTTCGCGCTTGCTCAGGTCCAGGGTGACGAACTCGATGTCGCCGTCCTTCTGCGTGTGCAGCGTGCCACTGCCCTCGCGCACGCTCTTGCCGCTCCACCCGAACCACATGCCGCCGCGTTCCTTCAACGCGGCCAGCAGGCCGACCGCCAGGCCGCCGGCGCGGTTCTCGCCGGGCACTGCCACGCGGTTTGAAACCACTACAAGACGACTCACGATGCCTCCTGCCAGGACCGCGACAGGCGCATCGCGGCCGTGATCAGGCCGACGTGCGAATAGGTCTGCGGGAAATTGCCCCACGCCTCGCCACTGTCGAAGGCCAGGTCCTCCGACAGCAGGCCCAGGTGGTTGCGCTGCTGCAGCAACGTTTCGAACATCGCGCGCGCCTCGTCCAGGCGCCCGATCGCGGCCAGCGCATCGATGTACCAGAACGTGCAGATGGTGAAGCTGGTTTCCGGCTCGCCGAAGTCATCCGGGGCGACGTAGCGGTACAGCGAATTGCCATGCTTGAGGTCGCGGCCGATGGCGTCGACGGTAGCGATGAAGCGGGCGTCCAGCGCATCGATGAAACCGATGTCGGCCAGCAGCAGCAGCGAGGCATCCAGGCGATGGCCACCGAAGGTATCGGTGAAGTGGCCCAGCTCCTCGCTCCAGGATTCGGCCATGATGCGCGCGTGGATGGTGTCGGCACGTTCGCGCCAGTAGCGTGCGCGGTCGTCGCGCTTCAGGCGCACGGCGATCTTGCACAGGCGGTCGCAGGCGGCCCAGCACATCGCGCTGGTGTAGGTGTGTACCTCGGTGCGGCCGCGGAATTCCCACAGGCCGGCATCGGGTACGTCATGCAGGGCAAAGGCCTGTTCGCCCAGCGGTTCCAGTCGGGCGAAGGTGTGCGCGTCGCCCGGGTCCTGCAGGCGGCGGTCGAAGAACAGCTGCGTGGAGGCCAGCACCACGCTGCCGTAGACATCGTGCTGGCGCTGCACCCAGGCCAGGTTGCCACGGCGCACCGGGCCCATACCGCGATAGCCGGACAGGCTGGGCACTTCGTCCTCATCAAGTTTGGCCTCGAATCCGATGCCGTACAGCGGCTGCAGCGTGCCGTCGGTGGTGGCCAGGTTGAAGATATAGCCGAGGAACTGCTCCATCGTGCGCGTCGCGCCCAGGCGGTTCAGCGCACGCACCACGAACGCGGCATCGCGCAGCCAGCAGTAGCGGTAGTCCCAGTTGCGCACGCTGCCGGGTGCCTCCGGAATGGAGGTGGTCATCGCCGCGATGATCGCGCCGCTGTCCTCGTACTGGCAGAGCTTCAGGGTGATCGCGCTGCGGATCACCGCGTCCTGCCATTCCAGCGGAATGGACAGGTAGCGCACCCACTCGCGCCAGTAATCGCGGGTGCGCTGGAAGGCTTCCTGCACATAGCCGCTGATCGAGCGGTTGAGTGATTCATCGACACCCAGGATCAGGTGGATGGGATGGTTGAGCACGAACGGCAGGCCCTCGCGCACGAAGCGCACCGGCACATCGGTGGTCAGCCGCAGCACGTGCTCGGGCAGGATCCAGCGCACGTGGTTGCTGCCCCAGGTGGACTCGGGCACGCGCGCGCCCCAGTCCGCCAGGGGCCGCGCACGCACCGTGATGCGTGGGCTGCCGGCCAGGGGGCGCACCTGCCGGATCAGGCTGACCGGGCGGTAGAAGCGGTCGTTCTGGCGCCAGCGCGGGGCGAAATCGAGGATTTCCAGCGCACCGCCGTGCGCGTCGCGCAGCACGGTGCGCAGGATTGCGGTGTTGGTGAGGTATTCCTGTTCACTGTCGGCGAAGTCTTCCAGCTCGATGGCGAAGTCGCCACCGGTCTGCTGATTGGGGCCGAGCAGGGCGCAGAAGGTGGGATCGCCGTCGAAGGTGGGCAGGCAGCTCCAGACAACGCGGGCATGTTTGTCGACCAGGGCGCCGAAGCTGCCGTTGCCGACCACGCCCAGATCAAGATCGGGTTGGGTCATCACGCGGTACATCTCGTCGGTTGCGGCCGTGGGGGATGGCCGGGTCAATAGGCATTCTCACGCAGCCAGGCGTGCACGCTGCGTATGTCGGGCAGCGCGAACACCGCCGCGCTGGGTTCACGTTCACCCACCAGCACGCTCCAGCCATGCTGGCCGTTGGCAGCGTCGAAGCCGAATTCGTCGGTGAGGTCATCGCCGAGAAACACGGGCAGGCGACCGCGGAAGGGCAGGTACTGCATCATGCGGCGCACTGCGCGGCCCTTGTCGGTACCCACCGGGACGAACTCGACCACATGGTCGCCCGGTTGCAGGCGATAGCTGGTACGGCCGCGCACGTGGCGGTCGGCGAAGGCACGCACCTCGCTGGCCGCGTGCGGAGCGCCGCGCCAATGCAGCGCCAGGCCGACGCCCTTGTCTTCCACCAGTACGCCGGGATGGCCATGGGCGAAACGCATCGCCTGCTGGTGCAGGGCGTGCAGCCACTCGGCGGTATCGTCGTCATGCGCGTCGCGCAGCACGCGGCCGTCCTGGGCGCGCAGTTCGTGGCCGTGCAGGCCGGCGGCAGGCAGTTGCAGCGGTGCAAACAGCTGGTCCAGCTGTTCGAGCGGGCGACCACTGACCAGTGCCACGGCACCTTCCAGGCGGTCGCTGATGCGGCCGATGGCTTCACGCACATCCGGCAGCAACTGCACGGCATCCGGGCGTGCAGCGAATTCGATCAGGGTGCCGTCGACATCGAGGAACAACGCGCAGGCGTCGTCCAGCAATGGCGGTGGCGGACGCAGGGGGAGCGGTTCAGCCATGACGCCCAGCTTGCCAGCGTGGGCGTGTACGCGGGGTCGAGGTCAGGCTACGGCCTTGCTTCGGTGGGTGCCGACCGTTGGTCGGCACTGCAGGTCGGCCTGCATGGAACCCAGGCAGTGCGGACCAACGGTCCGCACCCACCCAAGGCAATGACACCCAGGGCAGTCAGAACGTATAGCGGACCCGACCGTAGTAGTACGCGCCGTTGCTGCCGATCGGCGACAGCACGTCATACGGCAGGTTGCCGAAGTAGTGGATATCGCTGTTGGATCGATCCGGGTAGTTGTCGGTCAGGTTCTGGCCGCCGATGGCCACGCTCCAGCGCGGGGTGATGCGGTACTCGACTTCCGCATCCAGCTGCCATTCGGCCTGGTAGGTCTGGCGCGGGATGTAGCCATCACCGAAGTTGAACACGCGGGTGGCGCTGCCATAGCGGTTCACGCGGGTGCTCAGCGACCAGTGATCATTGCTCCATGCGGCCGAGAAACTGCCGCGCGTACGCGGGGTGGCGTCGGTGAGGGTGTTGGTCTCTTCAATGCCGAACAGCACGTAGTCCGGGTTCAGTGCGCGCAGCTGTGCCGGCGTGGCCAGCACGTTCCTCAGCGTGGTCTTGGTGTACGCATAGGTGCCGGTCAACAGCAGCTGGCCGTTGCCCAGCGATTGGCGCCAGTTGCTCACCAGTTCGGCGCCGCGGGTGCGGGTGTCGGCGGCGTTGACGAAGAAGCTGGCGCTCTGCAGACCGCTGACGCCGTAGTTGACCGCCACGTAGTCGGTCAGCGCATCGCCGGTGATGCTCTCCGACAGTGCGATGCGGTCATCGATGTCGATCTGGAAGAAGTCCAGCGACAGGTCGAAGTGCTCGCCGATGCGGCTGGTGAAGCCCAGCGAGGTGTTGAGCGACTTTTCCGGCTTCAGGTTCTGCGCACCCAGGCCGCGCGCGATCGGATTGTTGACCGACAGCAGGCGGCCCTGCACCAGCTGGCCGCCGGCGTTGTAGCCGGTGGAGGTGGATTCGTAGCCGATCTGCGCCAGCGACGGTGCACGGAAGTTGTTGGAGATCGCGCCGCGCAGCGCGAAGGCCGGGGTGAATTCGTAGCGCAGGCCGAGCTTGCCGGTCAGTTCGCCACCGAAGTCATCGTTGTGCTCGTAGCGCGCTGCCAGGTCGGTGGAGAACTTCTCGCCGAACTGGCTGGACAGGCTGGCATAGGCGCTGGCGACATCGCGCGACAGGGTAGCCGCGTCCCGCGGGGTCAGACCGCCACCGGCCTGCGAACCGGTCGGGCGGTCGGTGTACGGGCCGGCGGCGTAGCTGGCCGGGTCGCCGGGGCGGGTCTGGTAGCGCTCGTGGCGTGCTTCCACGCCCAGGCCCAGCGTGTGGCTGATGCTGTCGCTCTGGGTGAAAACACGGCTCAGGTCGAGGTTGCCCACGGTCTGCGCATACTCGTAATCGGCGGTCTTGAAGCGGGTCGGGCTGGTCGGGCCCAGCGAGGCGTTGAGCGAATCACGCAGGCGGTAAGTGAAGTCGTTCTGGCCGTAATCCAGGCTGCCGTCATAGCTCCACTCGCCCCATTGGCCGCGCACGCCGGCCACGGCCTGCACGTCGCGGTTCTCGCCCTCGGAGATCGGCCGGTAGCCGTTCGGATAGACCTGCTTCCAGTTGGCATCGCCATCGGGGTAGCGGAAGTAGTTCGCGCCTTCGGTATCGCGCTGGTTGAAGGTGCCGAACGCGTAGAAGGTCGAGGTCTGGCCCACCGGGATCTCGGTGTTCAGCCACAGGTTGATGTCCTTGCTCTTGCCATCGCCCAGCACGTAGTTGCGCTTGCCCTGCAACGCCAGGTTGTCCGGGGTCTGGTCCCACGGCGGAATCTGGTCGAAGCCGGCGCGGTTGGTGCCGTTGCGGTGCTTGTACTCCAGGCCGACGCGCAGGAAGCCACCGTCCTCGCCCAGCGCGGTGCCGACCTTGGCACTGATGTTGCCGGTCTGGCCATCGGTGAGGGTGCGTCCGATCGGCTTGAGGTCGGTGTGGTTGGCGCCGTAACTGGCTTCGATCTCGCCACCGTCTCCACCGTTGTCGAGGATCACGTTGATCACGCCGGCCACGGCATCCGAGCCGTACAGCGCACCGGCACCATCGCGCAGCACTTCGATGCGCTTGATCGCGCTGACCGGAATCGAGTTGAAGTCGACCGGGGTGGTGCCTTTGCCGATCTTGCTGTCGGTGTTGACCAGCGCGGTGTGGTGGCGGCGCTTGCCGTTGACCAGTACCAGCACCTGGTCCGGCGACAGGCCGCGCAGCTGCGCGGCGCGCACGTGATCGGCGCCGCCGGAGTTGGACTGGCGCGGGAAGTTGAACGACGGCAGCAGCGCCTGCAGCGCGCTGCCCAGTTCACCGTTGACCACGCCGGCCTTGCGGATGTCCTCGGCGGTGAGCACATCCACCGGCGAGGTGGATTCGAGCACGGTGCGGTCGGCGGCACGGGTGCCGGTGACGATCACCGTATCGAGGTTGGTCGCGTCCTGGGCCAGGGCGGGGAC
>NZ_JASJSU010000022.1:21960-53887 GCF_030237045.1 Stenotrophomonas maltophilia group sp. Smal17 | reverse complement strand
GGCAGAGCAGTCGAGCAAGCTCGACTCTACAAAGGCGGTGCGTCAGGCATTTCCGGCGTCAAGGAGCGGTGGTACGTCAGGTGTTCCAGGCGTCAGGACGGGCGGCACGTCAGGCGTTTGCAGCGTTCAAATCAACCACGTGCCCGCCGACCACCACCTGCTGCAGGCGCAGTTCGGCGTCCAGCACCACCAGGTCGGCGCGGGCGTCGGGCGCGATGCGGCCGCGATCGCCCAGGCCAAGGTAGTCGGCAGGGAAGGTGGAAACGCGTTGCGAGGCGTCAGCCAGGTCCAGCCCGACCCGCACCAGGTTGCGCAACGCCTGGTCCATGGTCAGCGCGCTGCCGGCCAGCGAACCGGTCGCCAGTCGCACGCAGCCGCCGCACTTGTGCACGCGTTGCTCGCCCAGGGCGTATTCGCCATCGGGCATGCCGGTGGCGGCAGTGGCGTCGGTCACTGCGTACAGGCGCGGGATCGCGCGCGCGGCCAGCCGGATCACGCCGGGGTGGATGTGCTGCAGGTCGGGAATGATCTCGGCGTACTGCGCATGCGCCAGCGCCGCCGCGGCAATGCCCGGGCGATAGTGATCGACGCCGGTCATGCCGTTGAACAGGTGGGTGAAGCCGGAGGCTCCGGCCTGCAGCGCGGCCACGCCTTCCTCGTAGGTACCGGCGCTGTGGCCGAGCTGCACACGGATGCCCATCGCTGCAAGCGCGGGAATCAACGCGGTGTGCTCGCCGATCTCCGGCGCCAGCGTCATCACCCGGATCGGGGCAAGTGCGTGCAGCTGCTGCACCAGGGCCAGCGTCGCTTCGATCGTGCGGTTGGGCTGCGCGCCCAGCCGTTGCGGGCTGATGAAGGGGCCCTCCAGATGCACGCCGACAATGCTCGCGGCCTCTGCATCTGGTGCCGCCATGGTGGCGGCCACGCCCTGCAGCGCCTGCTCGATTTCGTCCAGGCCAGCGGTCATGGTGGTGGCCAGCAGCGTGGTGGTACCAAAGCGCAGATGGGTGCGGGCAATGGTGCGCGCCACGTCGCCGCCCTGCATCAGGTCCACGCCGGCTGCGCCATGCACATGCAGGTCGATGAAGCCGGGCAGGATCACCGGCAGCTGCAGATCGTCAGCGCCGCTGTGGTCGTCCACCTGCAGCTGGCGCACGTGCGAATCGAAGTGGACATGGCCACGCCGCCAACCCAGTGGGGTGAGGATGCGGCCCTGCAGGGAGCGGGTGTCGGTCATGTGGTGGGCTCGGCGATGATCACTTCGATGCCCAGCCGTTGCAGTCCCTCGCGGGTGGCGTCGTCGATGCCGGCGTCGGTGATGATGGTGTGGATCTGGTCGAGGCGCGCAATGCGGTGCAGGCTGACGCGGCCGAACTTGGAGGCATCGGTCAGCACCACGATGCGGCGCGCGCGCTCGACCATGCGGTGGTTGAGGCGGGCTTCGGCTTCGTCGTGGGTGGTCAGGCCGAACTGCAGGTCCAGGCCATCCACGCCCAGGAACAGGGTGTCGAAGCTGTACGAGTTGAGGCTGGCTTCGGCCTGGCTGCCCTGCAGCGACAGCGACTGCTGGCGCAGCAGGCCGCCGGTCAGCAGCACGTTGATGCCGGGTGCATTGGCCAGTTCCCAGGCGATGTTCAGGCCGTTGGTCATCACCGTCACGTCGCGCTGTGTGCGCAGGTGCCGGGCCAGGGTCATCGTGGTCGAACCGGAATCGATGATGATGTTGTCACCGGGGCGCACCAGGCGTGCGGCGCAGGCGCCAATGGACTCCTTCAGCGGCAGGTTCAGCGCATCCTTCTCGTGGATGTCCTGTTCCTGCGGCGGCGTGCGCACCAGGGTGGCGCCGCCGTGGGTGCGGTTGGCCAGGCCCTGCGACTCGAAATGGGTCAGGTCGGCCCGGATGGTCACCGCCGACACGCCGAAGCGCTCGACCAGATCGGCCACCTGCACCGAGCCATGCTCGATCAGCAGCTGCAGGATCTGTTGCCGGCGGGAGCGGGTGTTGCGCATGGCCATTCTCGGTTTCGCGGGGAAAGGTAGAGATTAGCCGTTCGCAGGAACGGCGGCAGCCGAGGCTGCGGTCCGCGTGCGGATGCCGGCCTGGTTGGCACTGCAGGCGCGGGCGTACTCGCCCAGGCACAGGCCGATACGGTGCTGCACCAGTGCGGTGGGCGTGTTGGCCAGAGCGCCCTCGCGCACGGCACGGTACTGCTCCGGCAGGTACTGGCTGAGCAGCACCAGTGGCGGTGCGTGCTGTTGCAGGTTGGCGAACAGGGTCTGCACCGCCTGCACCAGCGCCGGCTCGCCCCAGTAGTAGCGGCAGCGGTCGCTGAAGGAGTAGCTGCGCAGCAGGCGCAGTGCGGCGTCATCGCCCTGGTAGTAGGACTGCCAGTACTTCGGCTGCGCCACCATCACCTCGTCCAGCACCTGCGGCAGGCGCGAGCATTGCGCGGCCGGCAGCAGTTCCGCTTCGATCGCAGCCAGCGCGAACAGCGCTTCACGGTAGGCGAAGGTGGCGGCCGGGCCGACCTTGAGGATGGCGAAGTGGTCGCGCACCAGTGCGTGCAGCCCGCTTTCGCGCTGATAGTCGGTGGAGTGCGCTTCGAACACGATGCGCGGCTGCTGTTCGAGGAAATCGGCCAGCGTGCCAGCGGCGGCGGCATCGTACTCGTGCACGCTGCTGTGGTCGAAGTCCACGCCCGGCTGCACCACCATCGCGATCACGCGCTGCCAGGCATCGCGCAGCTGCGGCGTATCGAACGCCTGCTGGTGGATGGCCAGGGTCTGCGCGGCGGCCGCGGGCGTGGTCACCTGCAGGCCTTCGGCCAGCGAGGCTTCGCCTCCGGGAATCGGCACTTCGGTACCGATCACGTAGACCGGCGGTGGCAGGCCATGCTCGGCGGCGGTGCGCTCGGCGATCCCGGCCAGCTCGGCCGAGCGTGCGGCGACGATGGCATCGGGCAGCGGCACCGGGTCATCGGCACAGGACATGCTGCAGTCCAGATGGATCTTGTGGAAGCCGGCGGCGACGTAGGCCTCGATCAGTACGCGGGCGTGGGTCATCGCTTCGGCGGCCGGGCGCTTCTGCCAGGCATTCGGGCCGAGGTGGTCGCCGCCCAGAATCAGCCGCTCGCGCGGGAAGCCTTCCTCATCGGCCAGGGTGCCGACGTAATCGCGGTACTGCGGCGGGGTCATGCCGGTGTAGCCGCCGAACTGGTCGACCTGGTTGGAGGTGGCCTCGACCAGCAGCACGGTGCCGTGCGCCAGCGCCACGTGCATGGCGGCGCGCAGCACCTGCTCGTTGCTGCAGCAGACGCTGTACAGGCCGACGTTGGCACCGGCGCGGTGGGAGGCAAGCAGGGTCTGCAACGGGGACATGGTCAGGCTCCGGACATCAGGAAAACGAGGGGTGGCAGGCGAGCAGGGCAGCACCACGTGCGCCGCCGGCATCGCCGAAGCGGGGCGGCACGATCGGCGGTACCTGCACGCCGTTGAACAGATGGGCGGCGATGGCCGCTGGCAGCTGCTGGTACAGCGGCGCGTACTGCGAGAGGCCACCGCCCAGCACGATCACGTGCGGGTCGAGTGCCAGCACCAGTGCGGCCAGGCTGTGGCCGAGCAGGTCGCGGTGGATGTCCAGCGCCTTGCGCGCGCGGGTATCGCCGGCTTCGGCGAGTGCGATCACCGCGCTGGCGTCGGCGGCACTGCCGCCCAGATGGCGTTCGATCATCGCCAGTCCACTGCCGGAGACGTAACGCTCGACGCAGCCCTGCAGGCCGCAGGCGCAGTCGATCAGCGGCAGGCCGTGGCGCTGCAGCAGGTGGCCGGGCACGCTCCAGTGGCCCCATTCGCCGGCCAGGCCGTTGAAGCCGGACAGCAGGCGGCCGTGCAGGCAGAAACCACCGCCTGCACCGGTGCCGAGGATGGCGCCAAACATGCTGGGGTAGCCGTCGGCGGCACCGCCATGTGCTTCCGACAGGGCGAAGCACTGCAGGTCGTTGCCGAAATGCAGTGGGCGCTGCAGCCGGGCCTGCAGATCGGCGGCGACGCTGTGGCCGGTCAGCGCCGGCACGTTCGCACTGAGCTGGCGACCCGTGCGGCGATCACGCACGCCGGGCAGCGCGATGCCGATGGCGGCGTCGTTGCGGCCCAGTGCGGCATCTGCATCGGCCACCAGCCCCAGCATCGCCTGCAGGAAGCCTTCATAGTCGCCCTGCGGCGTGCTGACGCGGCGGCGCCAGGTGACCTGCATCGCCGCATCGCACGCCACCAGCTCGATCTTGGTGCCGCCGATGTCGATGCCGTAGCCGGCGTGGGCGATCAGCTCAGCCATGGTGGATGGTGACGCCCTTGACGACGCGGTTGACGGTGCCGTCCGGGAACGGATTGTCCGGGGTCAGCCCGAGTGCGGCCGAGCGTTGCAGCGCGAACAGCTGTGCAAAGCCCAGCCACACCGGCGCCAGCCACGGGTCATCCAGTGCCGGCACGGTGAGGGTGTATTCGTCTTCGGCACCGATATCCGAATGCGGGCCGATCGCCAGCACCTGGCCGGCCACGCCGTCGCGGCGCAGTTCTTCCAGCAGGTCCTGCTCGTAGCGGCGCGCCAGCGGCTGCACGCTGCGCAGCACCACCACCAGCGTGTTGCCGTCCAGCGTCGACTTCGGGCCGTGGCGGAAACCCAGTGGCGTATTGGCCAGCGCCAGCACGCGGCCGGCGGTCAGCTCCAGCACCTTCAGCGCGCACTCGCGGGCCAGCGCTTCCAGCGGGCCGCTGCCGAGGTAGATGATGCGGTTGAACGGGCGCTGCGCCAGCGCGGCGACCGGCGCATCCCACTGCGCCTGGCCTTCGCGGGCCAGTGCTGCGATCTGCTTCAGGCGCGCGATGCGCGCGTCCCACGGCGAGCGGTCGAATACGGTCAGCGCGGCCAGCAGCATGCAGGTCAGGCTGCTGGTCATGGCGAAGGCGCGGTCGCAGCTGGCCGACGGCATCAGCAGGGTGCAGGTATCGGCACGGCCGGCACCGCGGCGGGCCAGCTCGCCATCGGCGTTGCAGGTGATGTCGAGGAAGCGTGCGTCATCCACGTCGCCGCGCACGCGGTCCACTGCCGCCACGCTTTCCGGGCTGGAGCCACTGCGGCCGAACGAGACCAGCAGGGTCGGGCGGTCGCGCTGCAGGTACAGCGCCGGGTGGGTCAGCAGGCTGGTGGTATGCACCACGCGCACGTCGGCCGGCCACTGCGCGTTGATCGCGTCGGCCACCATCTCGGCGATGAAGCCGGAGCTGCCGGCGCCGGTGAACAGCACGCGCTGGTGGGGATCGTTGAGGCTGTCGCCGAGGAAGGCCTGCAGGCGGTCGCGGGCACGCGACAGATCCTGCGCAAGGGCTTCCCACAGCGCAGGCTGCTGGGCGATTTCGGTAGCGGTATCGGCTCCGCCCAGGCGCTGCCAGGCGGACACATCGGAAAGCAGGGTGACGTCCATTCGGAGGTTCCAGTTGGGCCAGCGCACCATCTGTGTTTTCTTTCGAAATGTCAAATACCGAAAGCAAAAAGAAAGAAAATGTGATGCCGTGTTTGCCTTGAGCTGGACGTGCGGGAAAACGAAAGAAGAGGCTGGATGCCGTATCGCACAATGATTAACAGGCGCCTGCAAGCGCTTACACAAAGTATTGCGACGCAACAACTTTCGTTTCAAAGGAATATATCTTCCTTTTTCCTTTCAATTTGTTGACATCTTTCGAATCGCTGCCCTAGAGTCGGCCCAACCGCTTTCGAAACGCCCGGTGAACGGGTTGGGAGTCCGCGTGGAAAACTGCGTTCGTCGCTCGCCGCTGATGCTGGCCCTGTTGCCGGCGCTGATGCTGGCGTCCCTGCCGGCCCGGGCGGAGCCGGTCGGCAACCTGCGTTCGGTGGCCGCCAGCGACAGCCGCGACGGCGTGCAGGGCTGGGACCTGCAGACCGACAAGGGCGCGCGCATCCGCATCGAACTGCCGGCGACCGACATCATCCGCGTGCAGGCCGGCCGCAATGGCACGCTGACCGGCGCGGGCGACAAGGCCGCGCCGATCGTACTGCCGCAACCGCAGGCGAACGTAAAGGCGCAGCTGGAAGAAGACGCGCAGGAAATCCGCGTGCGTACCGATGCGCTGGTGCTGCATGTGCAGCGGCAGCCGTTGCGCATGCGCCTGGAGCGCCTGGACAACGGCCAGCCCACCGCGCTGTGGCAGGAACTGCAGCCGCTGGACCTGGATGCCACGCAGAGCGTGCAGGTGCTGTCCTCGCAGGCTGACGAAGGCTACTTCGGTGGTGGCCAGCAGAACGGCCGTTACCAGTTCAAGGGCCGCGAGCTGGAGGTGTCCTATTCCGGTGGCTGGGAAGAGGGCGACCGCCCGAGCCCGGCACCCATGCTGCTCAGCAGCCGCGGCTGGGGCATGCTGCGCAACACCTGGAGCGATGGCAGCTACGACCTGCGCCAGCCTGACCAGGCCACGCTGCTGCATCGCGAAGATCGGTTTGATGCGTACTACTTCGTCGGCGCCGACCTGCCGAAGCTGATCGAACGCTACACCCAGCTGACCGGCCGCCCGAACATGGTCGCGCGCTGGGCGCTGTCCTATGGTGATGCCGATTGTTACAACGACGGTGACAATGCGAAGAAGCCGGGTACCGTGCCCGAGGGCTGGAGCGACGGCCCGACCGGCACCACCCCCGACGTGATCGACAGCGTGGCCAAGCAGTACCGCGCGCACGACATGCCCGGTGGCTGGATCCTGCCCAACGATGGGTATGGCTGCGGTTACAAGCAGTTGCCGGAAACGGTGAAGGGCCTGGCCGGCTACGGCTTCCGCACCGGCCTGTGGACCGAGAACGGCGTCGACAAGATCGCCTGGGAAGTGGGCAAGGCCGGCAGCCGCGTGCAGAAGCTGGACGTGGCCTGGACCGGCAAGGGCTACCAGTTCGCGATGGACGCCAACCGCCAGGCGTTCAACGGCATCCTCGACAATTCCGATTCGCGCCCGTTCCTGTGGACGGTGATGGGCTGGGCCGGCATCCAGCGCTACGCAGTGGCCTGGACCGGCGACCAGAGCAGCAGTTGGGACTACATCCGCTGGCACGTGCCGACCCTGGTCGGTTCGGGCCTGTCCGGCATGGCCTACGCCAGCGGTGACGTCGACGCGATTTTCGGCGGCAGCGCCGAAACCTTCACCCGTGACCTGCAGTGGAAGGCGTTCACCCCGGTGCTGATGGGCATGAGCGGCTGGTCGTCGAACGCGCGCAAGCACCCGTGGTGGTACGACGAGCCCTACCGCAGCATCAACCGCGATTACCTGAAGTTGAAGATGCGCCTGACCCCGTACATGTACGGGCTGGTGCACGAGGCCGCGCAGACCGGCGCGCCGCCGGTGCGTGGCCTGATGTGGGACAACCCGCGCGAT
Source organism: Stenotrophomonas maltophilia group sp. Smal17 (assembly GCF_030237045.1). Lineage (NCBI taxonomy): Bacteria > Pseudomonadati > Pseudomonadota > Gammaproteobacteria > Lysobacterales > Lysobacteraceae > Stenotrophomonas > Stenotrophomonas maltophilia group sp. Smal17. The sequence goes on along the minus strand of NZ_JASJSU010000022.1, from coordinate 46,453 downwards.
CCGCATGCGCAGGATGAGACCTACAAGTACCAGTTCCTGCTCGGCCGCGACCTGCTGGTGGCGCCGGTGTATCGCAGCCAGGCGGCTAGCCGTGGCTGGCGCCGCGACATCCACCTGCCGGCCGGCGGCTGGATTGATTACTGGGATGGTCGCCGCGTGCAGGCCGCCGCCGACGGACGGCAGCTGGATCGCCAGGTCGACCTGGCCACGCTGCCGGTGTTCGTGCGTGCCGGTGCGATCCTGCCGATGTACCCCTCGATGCTGTTCGACGGTGAAAAGCCGCTCGATGAAGTGACCTTCGACCTGTACCCGCAGGGTGATTCGCAGTACACGCTGTACGAAGACGATGGCAACACCCGCCGTTACCAGCAGGGCGAGTCGAGCACGCAGGTGATCCGCGTGCAGGCACCGGCGCAGGGTAGTGGCCCGGTGCAGGTGCAGATCGATGCGGTGCTGGGCCAGTACAACGGCCAGCTGGCGCAGCGTCGCTATGGCCTGCGCGTACTCAGCCGGCAGGCGCCGCGTGCGGTGCAGGCTGGCGGCCGCGCGCTGCCTGCGTTGGCTGACGCCGCCGCCTTCAACACTGCGGCCGAAGGCTGGTACTTCGACGCCCAGGAGCGCCGCGGAACGCTGCATGTGCGCACAACCGCGCAGGACATCCGCCAACCGCTGCAGCTGCAGCTGGACTTCGCGGTAGCCGCTGCCGTCGCCGATGATGCCTACCCCGCCGCGCCGGTGCTCGGCCGCGAACTGCCGGCCGACAGCCTGCTGGTGGTCAACCGCCCGGCCGAAGAGCCCGGCCATGCTCTGGAAAACGCCTTCGACGACGATCCCGGCACCTGGTTCCGCAGCGTGCGCAACCAGGCGGTGCGCACCGGGGCACACGAGTGGGTGATCGGCTTTGGCGAGCGCAGGATGATCGATGGCATCGACATCGCCCCGCGCAACGACAAGAACTGGAAGCACGGCCAGGTGCGCGATTACGAGGTGTACCTGGGCGACAGCAATGGCGAGTGGGGCGAGCCGATTGCCCGTGGCCGCCTGCAGCTGAAGGAAGGCGTGCAGCGCATCGACTTCCCGGCGCATGCAGGCCGCCTGCTGCGGTTCCGCGTGCTGAGCGTGCAGAACCCGGAGGGCGACGGCGCCAGCAGCACCGACCCGATGGTCACCGCAGCGCAGGGCAGTGCCCGCGCCTTCGATGCGCTGCAGCCGCGCGACGTCGGCCCGATCGCGCTGTCCACCTTCCACATCCTTGAGCACCAGGAACCGGAGCGACCGGCCCGGCAGCGCTATCTCTCCGAGCTGCCGGTGCCGGCCGCGCTGGCCAGCCAGGTGCGCGCCGACCAGTCGTTCCGTGGCGATGCCGGCATGCGCATGAACGGCCTGCAGTTCCGCCGTGGCCTGGGCGTGGCCGCCAACAGCCGCATCGACCTGCGCCTGCAGGGCGGCTGGCGCCTGCTGCGCGCCGACCTCGGCATCGACGACGCGTGCCGCACTGCCGGTGGCCTGCAGTTCCAGGTCTGGGGCGACAACCGCCTGCTGTACGACAGCGGCCTGGTGAAGGCGCCCGGCGTGGTCAAACCGGAGCTGGACATCCGTGGCCTTTCCACCCTGAGTCTGCGCACGCTGGGTGCGCAGGGCAGCCAACCCGCCCAGGTCTGTGCCAACTGGGCCAACGCCGTGCTGATCGGCCAGGAGGGCGACTCCGCCAGCATCGTCGCCCCATGACCGCCTCGTAACACCGCTCCTCCCCCCGCCCATACCGACTACGGCCCTGCCGGCCGTGGCCCGGGAGCGTTTTGCCCGCCGATCCACCATTCGCGCCGCACCCCTGCCAGGAGAGAACCCCGATGTTGCCCGCACGCCACCACCGCCCCCCCTGTCGCTCGATCGCTCCGCTGACGCTGGCCATTGCCGGCGTGCTGCTCTCGGTCGCCGTTCCTGCCGTTGCACAAGAGAGCAAGGACAAGGCCACCGACCTGGCCCGCATCGAGGTGACCGGCTCCAACATCCGCCGCACCGACGTTGAAACCGCCTCGCCGGTGCAGGTGATCAGCAAGCAGGACATCCAGAACATGGGTGCGCGCACGCTGCTGCAGGTGCTGGACAACCTGCCGGCGGCTCGCCCGGCACAGCAGGACGCGCGTTCGCTGTTCACCGGTTCCGACGGTGCTTCGCAGGCCAACCTGCGCGGGCTGGGTGCACAGGGCACGCTGGTGCTGCTGAACGGTCGTCGCCTTTCGTACTACGGCGCACCGGCCGGCTTCCAGACCCAGTTCGTCAACATCGATGCGATTCCGGCCGCGGCCATCGAGCGCATGGAAGTGCTGACCGACGGCGCCTCGGCGGTGTACGGCACCGACGCGGTGGCCGGCGTGATCAACGTGATCACCAAGCGCAACTTCCAGGGTGCCGAAGTCAGCTTCACCAACGACACCTCCTCGCGCATCGACTCCTACGGCGAACGCCAGGCCAGCATCACCGCCGGCTTCGGCGACCTGGCCGAGAACCGCTTCAACATCTACGGCGCGGTGAACATGTACCGCCGCGACGCGATTCCACTGAGCGACTTCTACGACAAGCGGCCCGACCAGTACTACGTCAACAACCCGAACTACCTCAACAACCTGCGCCTGGGCGTGGGCAGCAAGCCGGGCGAGTTCAACCCGGGCAGCTACTTCGCGTTTGATCCGGTCACCGGCCGCCGCGTGCAGGAGGCGGCACCGGGCTGCAAGAACGTGCTGACCAGTGAAGCGGCCGGCCCGCGTTGCGTCTGGGAAACCTGGATGAACAACGAGATCGATGCCGGCGCCAAGTCCGAGCGCAACACCGCCTACCTCAACGGCACCTTCCTGGTGGGCGACAGCACCGAGATCTTCGCCGAGGCGACCTACACCGACATCGACCTGCGCGCCAACGGTGGCACCCCGCGCACCTACGGCACCACCACCGGCAACCCGACCAGCTGGTTCTCGCGCAATACCGGCAACAACGTCAATCAGTTCCTGTATCCGTTCCTGGGCCCGAACAACGAGTACAACCACGCCAGCCCGGAAATGAAGGCGATGATGGGCGGCGTGGTCGGCCTGCAGTACCTGCTGCAGGATGCCGGCGCCAACTACTTCGGCCAGCGCAACACCGACAAGAGCTACCGTGTGCTGGCCGGCGCGCGCGGCAACGTGGGCGACTGGAACTGGGAAACCGCGTTCGCCAGCGCCGGCACCCACTCCACCACCTACCAGACCATCAACGTCAACACCAAGGGCTTCGAGAAGGCCTTCGGCCCGTACACGATCGATCCGGGCACCGGCCGCGTGATCATTTCCGATCATCCGGCGTACAAGTTCGGCGAGATCAGCGAAGCCAACGCCGCGCTGATCCGTGAAGCCTTCCCGACCTTCGACATCCAGTCGTGGACGCGCCTGCATACCCTGGACGGCAAGATCGAAGGACCGCTGTTCCAGCTCCCGGCCGGCGAGATGCGTGCAGCGTTCGGCTTCAACGCCAGCCGCGAAACCTTCTACACCCCGGGCAACGCCGATGCGGCCAACGGCCTGATCACCCAGCAGGGCGGCTCGTGGTTCGACGGCAAGCGCAACACCTATGCGCTGTTCGCCGAGACCGTGGCGCCGATCACCGACAAGCTGGAGCTGGATGCGGCGGTGCGCGTGGACAAGTACCCGAACTTCAGTGCCAACATCGCACCGAAGATCGGCTTCAAGTACCAGGCCTTCGATCAGCTGATGCTGCGCGGTACCTACTCCACCGGCTTCCGCGCACCGAGCCTGGCCGAGTCCGGCAACGGCGGCGTGTTCGCACAGCTGGGCGGCTTCCGCGACGAGCTGCGCTGCAACGAGACCAACGCCATCGCCAACCTGCTGCTGAAGTCGCAGCGGCCGGGCGATGTCGACCTCGGCAAGACCCTGCTGAACGTCGATTGCAACCGTACCGTGGCACGCATGACCCAGCCGAACAAGGACCTGAAGCCGGAGAAAGCGAAGATCGCTACCCTTGGCTTCGTCTACGAGCCGGCCAGCTGGCTGTCGGTGTCGGCCGACTACTGGTTCATCTACCGCAACAACGAGATCGTTGCGCCGGACTACCGCCGCATGGAAGACATCATCTCGATGTCGCGCTCGCCGATCACCGACAGCGACCGGGCCAACCTGGCGCAGCTGGCGGCGATGTGCGCCGATCCGGCCAGCGGCGTGAGCTGCCCGGCGAACCTGCCGGGCTACTCGGCGGGCAACGTGGCCAGCGTGGTCGGCCAGTACAAGAACCGTGGCAAGACCCTGATCGACGGCTTTGACATCGATGCGCGCAGCCGCTTCTCGCTGGGTGACTGGGGCAACCTGAACATCGGCCTGGCCGCCACCATCGCCAACCGCAACCGCTTCTACATGGATGCGGAGAACGGCTGGTACTACGGCGATGTGGTGGGCTACTACAACAACCCGCGCCTGCGTGCCACGCTCAATGCCGACTGGACCTACAAGCAGGTCACCACCAGCATGTTCGTCAACTATGTGGGCGGCACCAAGTGGGCCACCGACCAGGTCGACGAAGTGAGCAACAACAAGGAAACCTGCACCGGCGGTTACCTGGCACTGCAGAAGAGCAAGTGTGACGGTGCACCGTCGTGGTGGACCGCCAACATGAGCGTCACCTGGCGCCCGGATGATGCTTGGAACCTGAGCTTCACCGTCAAGAACCTGTTCAACCGCCTGCCGTTCTATGACCCGAACAGCTTCCTGGGTGACTCCAGTGACTACGCGACCATCTTCGGTCGTGGTTACAGTGTGACCATCGGCTACCGGTTCAAGTAATTCCGTTTGCGTGACCTGGCGTGCCGGCTGCGGCCGGCACGCTGCCTAGAGGAGAGATGTTTGCCATGAAGCGTAGGGAATTCATCGCGGCCAGCGCCGCTGTCGCCGCCAGCAGCCTGCTGCCGCAGACCCCGGCATGGGCACGCGGGCGCAAGGTGCGCCTGGCCATGATCGGTACCGGCATGCGTGGCCTGGTGCTGCTGAAGGAACTGGTGCGCCGCGACGACGTCGAGGTGGTCGCGCTGTGCGACATCGAGCCGATCATGCTCGGCCGCGCCGTGGACATGGTCAGCAAGGCCGGCAAGCCGGCGCCGAAGACCTATGGCCAGGACCGTGACACCAACGCCTGGAAGCGCCTGCTGGAACAGAAGGGCATCGATGGCGTGATCATCGCCACGCCGTGGGAATACCACGCACCGATGGCGATTGCCGCGATGCAGGCCGGCGTGGCCGTGGGCTGCGAAGTGGTGGCCGGCATCACCCTGCAGGACCACTGGGACGTGCTGAAGACCCAGCTGAGCACCGGCACCCCGTACATGCTGCTGGAGAACGTCTGCTACCGCCGTGACGTGATGGCCGCACTGCAGATGGTGCGCCAGGGCCTGTTCGGCGAGCTGGTGCATCTGCAGGCCGGCTACCAGCACGACCTGCGCGGCGTGAAGTTCAACTCCGGCGATCCGAGCCAGCCGTACGACAGCGGCGTGGAATTCGGCCCCAAGGGCTGGAGCGAAGCGCGCTGGCGCACCGAGCATTCGGTCGAGCGCAACGGTGAGCTGTACCCCAGCCACGGCATCGGCCCCTGCGCGATGTACACCGGCATCAACCGCGGCAACCGCTTCACCCACATCAATGCGTTCGCGACCAAGGCGCGCGGCCTGCACGAATACACCGTGGCCAAGAGTGGCGGCACCACCCATCCCAGCACCAGGGTCAAGTTCAAGCTGGGCGACATCGTGACCACCACGCTGGCCTGCGAGAACGGCGAAACCATCCTGCTGCAGCACGACACCTCGCTGCCGCGCCCGTATTCGATGGGCTTCCGCGTGCAGGGCACCAAGGGCCTGTGGATGGATGTCAACCATTCGATCCACATCGAAGGCCGCAGCCCGCCGCACCAGTGGGAAGAGTTCAAGAAGTACCAGGACGAGTACGAGCATCCGCTGTGGAAGCAGAACGCGGACACCGCCGCCAGCGCCGGCCACGGTGGCATGGACTGGTTCGTCATCCATGCCTTCGTGGAAGCGCTGAAGGCCAAGGCGCCGATGCCGATCGACATCTACGACGCGGTGACCTGGAGTGCGATCACGCCGTTGAGCGAGCAGTCGATCGCCAACAGCTTCCAGACGCTGAAGTTCCCGGACTTCACTGCCGGCGCGTGGAAGCAGCGCAAGCCGATCTTCGCGTTCGACGGCAAGTACTGAGTTCTGCCCCTTCCATGCGGTGACAGCAACGCCGGGCATTGCCCGGCGTTGCTGTTTTTCCTGCCTCACTGCGCAGGCCAGCGCTCTGCTACCCGATCGGCCAGCACCAGCCGGGTATCCATCTGCCGGCCATCGCGCAGATAACGGACGCCCACGCCGGTTCCCACCGGGCGCTCGCGCAGCTGCGCGCGCCAGTCGCCCAGCTTCCGCGTGGCCACCGGCTCGCCATCGATCATGACAATGCGGTCATCCCTTCGCAGCCCGGCGCGCGCCCCGGCGCTGGTTGGTGCCACATCGGCCACACGCAGTGCAGCGTCCTCGGCCTGTAGCCACAACCCGCTGCGATCGAAGGCATCGGGCTGCGTGCTTTCAGCGTTGGGCACCAGATAAAGGCGCTTGGCATCGTAGTCGATGCCCATGGAGAAGCGCCGCAGCACGCCGCCACCGAGAATCGCGCCATAGTCGGCCAGGGCGAGCGCACCCTTGTCCGTGCTGGACAGATCACCGACCAGGCCATTGACCTCGACACTGCCCATGCGCAGCACACCCAGCCGTGCTGGTCGCGCGCGCCCCGGGCCACCGAGGCCCCAGCCAAGCACTGCTTCCTCGCTGGCGTGGTACTTCTCCAGCAGCCCACGCGTGCGCACGAACGGGCTGCTCAGGCTCAGCGAATTGCGTGACCCGGTGTCCAGCCACAGACGCAGCGGGATACCGTCCAGCTCGCCATTCAGTACCGGTGCGCGATCGTCCTGTTCGAACGGCAGCATCACGGCGTTGGCGGGCGGCTGGTAGTGGCCCGGCCGGGTGAAGCTGAGCGCGCGCGCGCCATAGTCGAAGGTGGTGACAAAGCGCAGGAAGGTCTCATAGCCGATGAAGCCATCGTGTGGCACGCCCATCGAGTTGATCTGCTGGCCCAGGTCGATGATGTGGAACACCGGGTTTGCAAGGTGCGCGCCACCGATGCGCAGGTGGCGGGCCTGTGCCAGGCCCAGGTCGCTGGCGTTGTCGCCGGCGCCGTGCACGCTCAGGCGCCCCGTGGCGGTCAGGCCCAGGCGCTTGGCCGCCGTAGGGGTCAGCAGGTTGATGGCGCCGGTGTCGACCAGGAAGCGCGCCGGCTGGCCATCCACCTCGGCCTCGATATAGACATGGTTGTTGATCAGGTCGAACGGAACGCGGGTGGTGCCGCTGGCATCCTCGATGTAGCTGTCGGCGGCCATCGCCGGTGGCGCATACCGTGCGTCCGGCATCGGGCTGTTCACCCGATAGCGCTGCACCCGCACGTCGCTGCGCAATCGTGGATCGGCACGGCCCTGGGCATCGAGGGTGTCGGTGATGATGCGGTGGGGCAACATCAGACCTTCCACGGCCCGGTAGTCTTCCAGCGTGGTGGCGGTGGGTGTGCGCGCGGAGGCAATGACCACCCGGCCGAGCAGGCCAGTGCGGGTGTCGAACCAGAGCTCGATCGGGTCCGCTCCCTCCGGCGTGGTTGACAGCACGTCATAGCGCTGTCCGTTGTGAATCCCGCCACGCGGGCCTGCAAAGCGTGAGGCCGGGTAGGCGCTGGACCAGTAGCCGCGGGTGGTCAGCCAGGACTGCGTGCGCGCGGTGCGGCGTGGCACGGTGCCATCCAGCAGGCCGACTTCGCCGCCGTAGTCGCGCCGCCAGGACAGGCGCCCGTCAAAGCCCTGCGCAACGGCGAAGGTGCCCAGTTGCGCCTGTTCGACATAGCGCCCGGCGCGCAGATCCTGATTGAGCTCCCACCGCCCATGCAGACCACCCAGCGACTGCTCGCCCTCAGCCTGCAGGTGCTGTGTAGCCTGCCAGCGCTCGCCGCCACTGGCTGCGCGGGCCCTGGCCAGCACATCGGCAGCATCCACCGCTGCGGCGTGTAAAGGAACCGCCAGCATCCACAGCAGGCCACACAGCATCCGTCGCAAACGCATCGCTTCACCTCCTTCATTGGGTCAGAAGGTGATGGCAGCGCAGGGACGGGAGATATTCGACCGGGCGTGAAGGATTGGACGTTCAGTCGGACGTGGTGCGACGGCGCCGGTACTCGCTGGGCGTCTGCCCGGTGGCGCGCTTGAACGCGCTGTTGAAGGTGGACTTGCTGCCGAAGCCGGCGGCAAGGCCGATGTCCAGCACGCTGCGGAGGTCGGACGGATCGGACAGGCACGTTCTCGCTGCAGCCACACGGAAGCCGGTCACGAACTCGGAAAAGTTCTGGCCCAGGCCCTGGTTGAGGGCCTGCGAGACCTGGTTGGATGACCAGCCGCTGCGCTGGCTGAGGGACTGGAGATCCAGTCCGGGCGCTTCATGCAGGCGTTCGTCCTGCATCAATGCGGTCAGCGCGCTGGCAATGGCCGCGCACTGCGTTGCATCGATGCCGGAGCGTTCGTAGCGTGCGCGGGGCGTATCCTCGGCGGATGCGGGCATGTCCATCAGGACGGGTGCCGAAGTGACCACACTTGCACGCAGCTGCTGGCGTACGACCTGGCACGCCAGCAGGTACATACCTGCCGTGGTTAACAGGCTGAGCCCGATACTGGCCAGAAGCGGAGCGGCGTCCGGCGGCCACCGGTTCATCGCGCTGGCCAGCCAGCAACCGGCCATCACCACCACCAGTCCGCGCAGCCCACTACGCTGCATGGCCGATCCCTGCGTGTTGGTGGACCTGCGCAATGACAGCCACGCCGTGGCGAGCAGGTACGGCGCCCCCTGCAGCAGCCAACCGTGGAAGCTGAGCTGGAACAGGGCGCTGCCCAGTGGCGTCGCCTCGAAGGGGGTGAGGGCGTTGCACAGGGAAATGACGAACGCGAGGACGGCCGGCAACAGATGCCCGGCCGGCAATGTCGATGCAGATTCCGGTACAGGTGCCAGCAGCGCGCGCGCATGGCCATACAGCAGTGGGCCCAGCAGGTAGACCAACGGCACTTCGATGACGCGCAGCCAGCGAACGGCATCGGGCGGAAGCCAGGCCTGGCCACCCAGCAGCACCAGCCCGGACAGGCTGGCGGCAGCAAAACAGGCGAAGAACGCAGTGAGCAGCAGATTGCCACGCCCCGTGCGGCCGACGCTCACGCCGGTAGACAGTGCGGCCAGGCCGAGAATCGCGGCGCCTGCCGCCAGTTTCAGCAGATCCGGTGGCGTCATGCCTGCAGTGTTGATGAAGCACGCAGCAACGTCCAGCACCGGGAACGGTGTGCAGGCAACAAGGGGAAGATGGCGCGCCCGGAGGGATTCGAACCCCCGACCAATGGCTTCGGAAGCCACTACTCTATCCGGCTGAGCTACGGGCGCGTTGTAGAACCGCCGCGCCGTCGGCCAGTGCCGGGGCGGGCATCGCAGCGCCATGAAGCGGTGCGGGACCGGCATTCTATCCAGTTTCGCCGAACAAATCTCCCCCCACGGGCAAAGCCCTGCCAGAGGGGCAGGAGTATCCTATCGGCATGGCTGATACCCCCCTCACTTCGCCGCAGTCGCCGGCGACGCCGCGTTGGCGGCATTACTGGAGTCTGATGCGCGCTGATCGTCCGATCGGCACGCTGCTACTGCTGTGGCCCACCTGGTGGGCGCTGTGGCTGGCCGCCGGCGGCCTGCCGCCGCTGTGGACGCTGTTCGTGTTCACCGCCGGCGTGTGGCTGACCCGCTCGGCCGGTTGCGTCATCAACGACTACGCCGACCGCTGGCTCGACCCGCATGTGGAACGCACCAAGGCGCGTCCGCTGGCCACCGGCGCGATCAGTGGCCGCGCTGCGCTGGTGTTGTTCGCGGTGCTGATGCTGGTGGCGTTCGGCCTGGTGCTGACCCTGAACGGCCTGACCATCGGCCTGAGCTTCATCGGCGTGTTCCTGGCCGCCAGCTACCCCTACCTGAAGCGCTATACCCATCTGCCGCAGGTCTACCTGGGCATGTCGTTCGGCTGGGGCATTCCGATGGCATTCGCTGCCGTGCAGGGCGAGGTGCCGATGCTGGGCTGGCTGCTGTACGCCGGCAACATCCTGTGGTCCACCGCCTACGACACCTGGTACGCCATGGTCGACCGCGAGGATGACCTGAAGATGGGCTCGCACTCCACCGCAATCCTGTTCGGTGATCTCGACCTGGTCATCCAGGGCGTGCTGTATGCGCTGTTCCTGGCCACGATGGCGCTGGTCGGCGTGCGCGGCGGGCTGGGCGGGTACTACCTGGCCGGCGTGGCCGTGGCCACCGTGCTGGTGGTGTACGAGTTCTGGATCTGCCGCAACCGCGAACGCGGCCCGTGCTTCAAGGCGTTCCTGCACAACAACTGGGTGGGCGCGGCGCTGTTTGCCGGCATCGCCGTGGACCTGGCGCTGCGCTGACGCCAGGGCTGGGTAGAGCCGGCCGCTGGCCGGCTGCACACGTGAGCGATCCCCAGGTTGCCGGCCAGCGGCCGGCACGACCAGCCTCCGCCACCTACGACAATTCCTGGGTTTGGTAGAGCCGGCCGCTGGCCGGCTGCACACGTGCACGATCCCGAGGTTGCCGGCCAGCGGCCGGCACGACCAGCCTCCCGCCTACGACCAATAGGTGGCTGACAGCCCGCACCCCACCGCCCAGAATCGGTCCATCGAACCTGGGAGGGTAGGCGATGGCCTCGACGGCAGCAGTACAGGACGGCTGGATGGCGCGCGCTGCATTGCGCTCGGCCGCCTGGGCGGAAAAGTGGTTCCCCGATGCGTATGTGTTCGCGGTGCTGGGCGTGGTCATCGTTGCGCTGGCCGCGATGGGCTTCGGCTCGACCCCGCAGGCTACCGCCAGCGCCTTCGGTGACGGCTTCTGGAGCCTGATTCCCTTCACCATGCAGATGGCCTTCGTGGTCATCGGTGGCTATGCCGTGGCCACTGCGCCGGTGGTCGCGCGCTTCATCGACTTCCTCGCCCGGGTGCCACGCACCGGCCGTGGCGCGGTGGTGTACGTGGGCCTGGTCAGCATGCTGGCCTCGCTGCTCAGCTGGGGCTTCTCGCTGGTGTTCGGCGGCCTGCTGGTGCGGGCGCTGGCGCGCCGTACCGAGCTGCGCATGGACTACCGCGCGGCCGGTGCGTCGGCCTATCTCGGCCTGGGTGCGGTGTGGGCGATGGGGCTGAGTTCGTCGGCCGCGCAGCTGCAGGCCAACCCGGCCAGCATGCCGCCGGGGCTGGTGGAGATCACCGGCGTATTGCCGTTCACCGAAACCATCTTCCTGTGGCAGTCGATCGCGCTGACCGCGGTGCTGATCCTGGTCTCGCTGCTGATCGCCTGGTTGACCGCGCCGGCCGCCGGCAGCGCCCGCACCGCCGAGGATTTCCCCGGTGCTGCGCAGGCCGAGCCGGAGCCGCTGCAGCGACGCACGCGCCCAGGCGAATGGCTGGAGTACAGCCCGCTGCTGACCGTGCTGCTCTCGCTGCTGGCGTTTGGCTGGCTGTTCAACGAGTTCGCCAACAAGCCGGTGGTCACCGCCATCGCCAACCTCAACACCTACAACTTCCTGTTCATCTCGCTGGGCCTGCTGCTGCACTGGCGGCCGCGCAGCTTCCTCAACGCGGTGGCCAAGGCGGTACCGAGCACCACCGGCGTGCTGATCCAGTTCCCGCTGTACGGCGGCATCGCCATGATCCTGACCCACGCTGCCGGCGGTGACGGGCAGACGCTGGCGCACCGGTTGTCGAGCCTGTTCGTGCACGTGGCCAGCACCGATACATTCGCCCTGGTGATGGGCGTCTACTCGGCGGTGCTCGGCTTCTTCGTGCCGTCCGGTGGTGGCAAGTGGATCATCGAGGCGCCGTACGTGATGCAGGCCGCCAACGAACTGAAGGCGCACCTGGGCTGGGCGGTACAGGTCTACAACGCGGCCGAAGCGCTGCCGAACCTGATCAATCCGTTCTGGATGCTGCCGCTGCTGGGCGTGCTCGGCCTGAAAGCACGCGACATTGTCGGCTTCACCTTCATCCAGCTGCTGGTGCACATCCCGCTGGTGCTGGGCCTGCTGTGGCTGCTGGGCATGACCCTGGCGTATGTGCCGCCGGTGATGCCTTGAATCCAGTGCAGGTGTTCCTGCAGCAGGGCACAGCCGCCACGTTCAGCGCGCGTTCCCGGCCGCGGCAGCCATGAATGCGCGTTGCCCCGACGCGGGCATGAGCACATGCCGAACCCGCATGAATCCTTCATGGGCTTGTGCTGCAAGGGGCTTGGCGTGTTCATTCACGCGCGTACACACAGATGTAGCCGCCCACGCACGCGTGATTAACCAATCGCTGCAGACGATGGCCCCGTCCACCGCATTTCGCGCGTGGCTTTCGGAGAACGGACATGGCACAGCAGAACCAGAACCCGAACCAGAAGCAGCCGGGCCAGCAGAACCAGCAGGATCAGCAGCAGGGCCGTCGTGACCAGCAGCAACAGCAGCAACAGGATCAGCAGCGCAAAGAGCGCAACCAGCAGCAGGGCGGCCACGACGAAGAAGAATGACCACGCGCGGTACGCGGCGTGACCGGTGAAGCCCCGCCTCGTGCGGGGCTTCGCTTATTCCAGCACGCCGATGCGCTGCAGCACCGGCGCGGCCGACATGTCGTTGGGGTTGGTGCCGGGCTGGTCCTGCGGAACCTCCATGCCCATGCCGTGGTACAGGTCCACCCAGTGCTGGGCGATCTGCCCGGTCTGCGGATTGCGGAAGTTCATCGGCTGCAGCGCGAACACGTGATGCGCGCGGAAGGCGCGTTCGATGAAGTCCGAGCAGTAGTAGCTGTCCTCGTTCAACACGTATGACGTGTTGTACGGCTTGCCGAGCATGGTGCGTGCGGTGGCGACCGCATCCTTGATGGTCGCCTGCTGCGGCGCACGCAGGCGATAGACCACGATCTGCCGATGCTTGGCACGAGCGTCTTGGCGGAACGCGGACAGCGACTGCCGGCGCGAGCCCTTCTCGTCGGCGTGCAGTACCTCCCACCCTTTCGGCGCGGAAGCGACCAGCGCGACGTGATCGAAGCTGGGTGCGCCCTGCTTGCCGGTGGCATCGTCGATGGCCGCGCTGAGGCCGCTGCGGCCGGCAGTCACGAACAGCAGGTCGCCTTCGCGGACATCGACGGCCATTGCCACGGCCGGCCACAGGGCGGGCAGCAGCAGGCCGATCAGGAGCAGGAAGCGATGCATGGAATTCCCGGACAGGCAGAATGCAGCGATTGTAGGGGGCGCGGTAGCATGGGGCGACCCAACCGGATTCAGGATGAGCCCATGCGTCGATACCGTTCTGCCGCAGTGCTGGCGCTGGCCTGTGGCGTGGCGCTGGTTGCCTGCACGCCCGAGCCGCCGCCAACGCCCACGGAAACCGCACCGGCCGCCCCCGCGCCGACATCCACGGCCGCAGCGGTTCAACCTGCGCCGGCGCCGGCCAGTGCTGAATGCCCTTATCCGCAGTTCGATGCGTTCCTGAAGCACTTCGGCCACGAGATCGCGCTGCAGGAAAAGGCCACCGCCGACCCATTGCTGGACAGCTACATCGATGCCGAGGCCGAGCCGGAACCGCGCAAGGTCGAAAGCCGCCTGGCACTGGCCGACGTCGAATGGCCGGTGATGCCTGATCCCGCCGCGCTGGCCGGGCAGGGCCGCGAGATGCAGGTCAGTGCGCTGGCCGATGGCCAGCGCCAGGTGCAGATCCGCACGCCGGACAGCAGCGACCAGCAGACCTACACCTTCGCGCAGGCGCCGTGCTGGACGCTGGTCAAGCGTGAGGACGAATCGATCTGAAGGACGCCTGATCCGGCACAGGCGCGGGGCGGCAGCGGCTGCTAGGCTCAAGGCCTGGTCCAGGCAGGGAGACGCCGATGCAGGCTCGCAGGATGCGCACTACCGCAGTCGTTGCCGTGATTCTGGCGATGGCCCCTCTTGCCGGTATCCGGGCGGAATCGCTGCAGGCCGATGATCGTGCCTACTTCGCCGATGCGGCGGCCGAGCAGCGCGCGCGTGATGCGCTGGAGAAGCAGCTGGAGGCCCTGCAGCATGCGGCCGGCATTGCGCCCGCGCAACGTTTCCAGCAGGCCGAGGCCATGCAGGCACAGTGCCTGCGCCATCATGCCTACCTGCACCTGCAGGCCGCCCGCAACGCGCGCGACCACCGACCGGCACAGGCGCTGGACCAGGTGATGGGGCTGTGCAGCCGCATCGCCCGAACTGCTCGCGCTGTACTGCGTGAGGCGCCCGTTGACGCCGAGTGGACAGCACCGTATGCGTTCCTGCGCGCGCGTGCACTGAAGGAAGCCGCCGTCCCGGCCGATGCCGCGCTGGATGAGGCGGTGGACGCCCTGGCGGATCCGGCGCTGGACAGCTTCGCGCGCCTGCGTGGGCAGATCCTGCGCAGCGCCGAGTACCCGCAGATCGAGCGCGATGGACGGCACTGGGATACCGGGCACGACAAGCAGGCGCTGGCCCGGCATCCGGACCGCGCGCTGCGCGAGGCCGGTTGGAAGGGCTACTGGCAAGGCCTTCAATCACGCCGGGAGCCGATGGCCTCGGTACTGCTGGGGCTGGTGCAGGTGAACGATGCCGCCGCACGCCTGCAGGGCGATGGCTCGGCCCCGGCGCGTGGTTACCAGCGCATGGGCCTGGATACATCGGCGGTGGATGCGACGTTGCTGGCAATCGAACATCATGCTGGCGATCGGCGTGGCTACCAGAACATGCTGCTGCGCCACGCCGCGCGCTCGGGCATCGATGCGCCGCAGCTCTGGGATACCACGGTGCCCGATGCCGGATACACCCCGCCGGTGCTGGCGCTGCCGCAGCTGCGCGACACCGCCGCCGATGCCATGCAGCACCTGGGCCCGGCGTATGTTGGCGAGCTGCGCGCGCTGCTCGATCCGGCCAACCGGCGCATGGACCTGGCCACCGAGCGCGGTGACCGCAGCCTGGATGCCTTCCCGGTGAGCGCACCTGGCGCACCGGCAATGCTGTTCGTCGGCGTGCGCAGCGGCGAGCTGGAGAGCGATGTCGAGATCGCGCACGAAGCCGGTCACGCGCTGCATGGCGAGTGGATGCAGCGTGGCCATGCGTCGCCGCTGCAGCGCAATGGCAGCCCATGGCTGACCGAGGCGTTCGCCATCTACAACGAACTGCGCTTCCGCGACCAGCTGTACCAGCAGGCGCAGGACCCGCGGGCCAAGGCCTACTACCTGAAGTCGCTGCTGGACGACATGGTGCTGCAGCTGTTCACCTCGTCCGAGGAGGCGCAGCTGGAGCAGTCGATCTACCGGGGCGTGGCCGACAACACGCTGGGTACCGCCGATGACCTGGATGCGCTGACCGGCCAGGTGCTGGCGCGCTTCGGCCAGGATCCGGAGCACTATCCGCAGCTGCGCAACAGCTGGATCGGCAAGCGCCTGATGTATGACGACCCGAACTATCTGGTGAACTACCTGTATGCAGGGCTGTTGGCCGTGCAGCTCTACGTGCAGGACCAGCGCGACCCTGAGCGGTTCCGTCAGCGCTATCTGGCCGTGCTGGGCGAAGGCTTTGATCGCGCGCCGAACGAGCAGGTGGCACAGCTGCTGGGGCAGGCGCCGGATTGGCCGGCCCTGGTGGATGCCGATCTGCAGGTGTTCAACCAGTTGGCCGCACAGCTGCGGGCATTGCATGCGCGGATCGAGCAGGGGCAGGGCGCATGAGCGGGCTGCGAGCGGTCAGGCGGAGCTGGGCCACGGTAGGGCTGTTGCTGCTGTGCCTGTTGCCGATGATGGCGATGGCCGCCGTGGCGGTGCCGGCGCTGGATGATCCGGTGGTGGACACCGCCCATGCGCTGTCGGTGGACACCCGCAACGCGCTGCGCACGCAGGCGCTACAGCTGCAGGCGCGTACCGGCGCGCAGTTGCAGGTGCTGGTGGTCGACCAGGTTGGCGACGAGGGCATCGAAGCCTATGCACAGCGGGTGTTCGAGCAATGGCAGCTGGGCCGCGCCGGTGTCGATGATGGCGTGCTGCTGCTGGTGGCCGTGCAGGACCGCCGCGTGCGCCTCCAGACCGGCTATGGCCTGGAAGGTGCGATTCCCGATGCCTATGCCGCACGCATCATCGACAAGGCGATCGTGCCGCGCTTCCGCGAGGGCGACCTCGACCAGGGGCTGCTGGATGGAACGAAGGTCGTGGTCGCGCTGATTGATGGCGAGGCGTTGCCGGGCTGGGAAGATCCGTCGGCACGCAACGTGCTGCCGCCGGACTGGCGCAGCGCGGATTCGGTGGTTGCCCTGTCGCTGCTGGCCGGCTTCCTCGCCGGGCTGTGGCGGTCGCCGCCCTCGCGGCCCGAGGCAAGGACGCCGGACGACTTCGCGCGCAGGCATCGCCAGCGCCGGCGCGGAACATCGCGTGCGGCCGCCACGCCGCAGACACGACCGAAGCGGTTACCGGCCTGGGGCCGCCCGGTGCTGGTGACTGCGGTGATCGCCGCCGGTGTGCTGGCGGCGGCGCTGTGGGCACCCCGCCAGGCAATGGCG
The DNA here is from genome assembly GCF_030237045.1 of Stenotrophomonas maltophilia group sp. Smal17. Taxonomy (NCBI): domain Bacteria; kingdom Pseudomonadati; phylum Pseudomonadota; class Gammaproteobacteria; order Lysobacterales; family Lysobacteraceae; genus Stenotrophomonas; species Stenotrophomonas maltophilia group sp. Smal17. The sequence goes on along the minus strand of NZ_JASJSU010000022.1, from coordinate 29,729 downwards.
GCGCTCTGCTTCGTGCTGGCGCTGTGCGTACCCGTGGCGAGCCTGCTCGGCTGGTGCTGGCGCCGCAGCCGGGGCCTGCGCGTTGTATTGCTGGGCCTGCTCGGGGCCAATGGGGTGTTCTTCGGGGTGATGCTGCTGCGGGGCCAGTTGCCGCCCAGCCTGGCCCTGCACGTGTTGCTGGACCTGGCCGTGGGTATTGCCGCGATGCTGGTGTTTTTCATCGTACAGGCCGGCCGCGCGCGCTGGCACAAGGATCGCGGCAGCTTCGCGGTACGGTTCACGGTGTTGTTGCTGCTGAGCGCCGGCTACGCACTCTTCGCACTGCTGGCCATCGATCGGGCCGAGCCGGCGGCGCGCCTTGCGGCGACGATCGGGTGGAGTGCGGGCACGCTGGTGCTGTACTTCGTGTGGATCTTCACCCTGCTGCCGGCTGACAGGGCACGCGGCGGCCTGCGCTCATCCGGTGGCTCTCGCAGCGCGTCCAGCAGTGCGTCGTCACGTTCATCCTCGAGCAGTTCCAGCGATTGGTCCGGTGGCGGCGGGCGCAGCGGCGGCGGTGGCGCGTCGGGCAGCTGGTAGTTCAGGCAGCCTGCACGCGCCACCCCAGCGAAGCGTCTTCCACAACACCCGCGCCGCCTACATCGCCGACCTGCAGCTGCAGGCCCTGCGCGTTGGGCAGATCCTTCTGCTCGGGGAACCAGCGGCGATCGGCCGCCACCACGATCAGCAGGCCCTCGTCGTCGCCCATCGGCGCGAACTGCGGCGACGGCGGGCTGATCGGCTGCAGGCCGAAGCGCTGGCTGGCCTGCTCGCGCACGCTGTCGACATCGTGGCTGGGCAGGCCGACTTCGCTGAGGCAGGTCAGCTCGCCGCCGTGGAAAGCGCCTTGGCGCGTGCTGCCCGGCAGGCGGCGGCGTCCGATCAGTTCCAGGATCAGGCCATCGGGACCGGTGAAGTACACCGACTGCGATTGCCAGCTGCTTTCCAGCGCGAAGTAGTCCAGTCCGGCTGGATTGCGTTGCAAGGCGGTGCGCTCGCGCAGCCAGGCCATCGCCTCGCCGAAGCGGTTGTCGGGCACGTTGAAGGCCAGGTGCACGCCGCCGACCGGATGATCAGCGGCGGGCTGCAGTTCGATCGTGCTCCAGCCGACGTGCACGTGGTTGCCGACCACGCGCTGCTGCAGCACGTCGTGGAAGTACGCGGCGACGGTGGCCACGTCGGACACCGGCAGGGTCAGGTGGAGCAGGCGCATGATCGATCCTCCATGGAGCGCATGCGCCGAGTTTAATCCTGCGGGGATTGCGCACGTGTCACCGTAGATGCAACGGTTCGTTATCGTGCGGCTCACGCAGCGCAGCGTCGAAGAACCCCGTCGCTGCATCCACCGTCCGCCGGTGGGTTCCCGCCCTTGACGTCGCAGCGGTGCACAGGTCCGGTAGCCGCTGCACGCCGGCAGCCGTACAGGTGGACAGGAAATCGTAGTGGCCGACATCCGCCAGGCGCAGCAACGTCGCACCCGGAATCAATGCCTGTGCAGCTTCGCCATTGCTCGTCGGCGGGGCAACCTTGTCAGCATCGCCCAGCACGATCGACACCGGCAGCTGCAGCGAGGACAGCTGCCCGGGCGCGAACGCCTGCACGATCGCGGGCGCCAGCAGGAACACCGCGCGCACGCCGGGAAGGACGCGCGCGTCGTCAGAGTGGGAGATCCAGGGGGCCAGTGCAGGGGAGGCCGCGGCGGCCAGGCGCGCTTCCATGGTGTGCGTGGCGGCCTCCTGCTGCGGCCGGCAGACGCCGTCATCCGGATGTGCACGGCAGAACGCCAGCAGCCGTTGCAGGTCGGGTCGTGCACCGGCGGCCAGCAGCGCGGTGTAGCCACCGGCCGAGAACCCGACCACCCCCAATCGACTGCGATCGACGTGTGCACCGAGCACCGGATCGGCCTGTACCGCCGCCAGCGCAGCGCGCAGATCATCGGCACGCAACCAGCTCAGCACGCTGCCCGGCAGGGTCATCGGATCGGCACCGTTGTTGCCGGGATGATCGACCGCGATCACCAGATACCCGGCGCGCGCCAGCGCCGTGCCCAGCCAGCCCATCATGCGCGCGCTGCCGCCATTGCCATGCGAGAGCAGCAGGGTGGGCAGGCGCGTGCCCGCAACCGGTGCATCCAGCGCTGCACGTCCGACGTCGAACAGGGGCGCATCGGGCGGGCCGATGGTCAACGCGGTTTCGCGGCTGCCGGCCTGTGCCGGATACCAGACCGTGTAGCGCAGCGCGTCGCGGTGCTGCACATCGCGCACCGCGGCGCTGTCCACCGTCGTGGTGCCGTGGCGCTCGCCGGCCAACCCGGTTTCGTCGGCGGCGGCGACGCTCGCCAGGCCGATCAGGATCATTCCCAGCACAGTGGCCTTCATGCGCATCTTCAACTCCATGTCAGCGAGGGCGTTGGTCCACCGGCAACCAGATTTCCACGCCGCCATTGCCGGTGTGCTCATCGAAGCGGGCGTCGTAGCGTTCCAGGTCCGGCGCATCGGCCAGGCTCAGGCCCGAGTGGGGAAGGTAGTGGTCCAGCAGCCAGAACCAGGTGGAGCGGATGCTGGAGATGTGCCCGCCGTGCCAGGCCACCAGATAGCGACGTGCGGGCACCGTGACCCGTTGCCAATGCGCGGGTACGGTCGATCGCGCGCTGGCCGGCAGTGCCGCGATGTAGTCGAAGCCGCCGTCGTCATCGCTGTTGCAGCACACGCCGAAGCTGATCGGCGCTGGCGTTGGCCATTCGCGGTTGAGCTGCGCCCACTGCCCGGGAATCGCACCGCCACTGTCACGGGTGTGGCGCATGCCGATGCCGGCAACCTGGAAGGCGGGGGTGTCGAGCAGGCGCGGAGCTTCCGTGCAGGCGGCCGGCGCTTCATCCACGCGTATTGCCTGCACCAGTGCCAATCCAGCGATGCCATTCTCGCGCACCCGCTCCGGCGTCTGCCCGAACTGTTCGCAGAAGGCGCGGGTGAACGCGGCATGGGTGGTGTAGCCCGCCGCCAGTGCCACCGGCAGGATGTCACCCGCACCCTCGGCCAGTCGCTGCGCGGCGGCGCTCAGGCGCCGCCCCCGCAGGTAGCGCACCACCGAGGTGCCGGTGCGGGCCTGGAACAGGCGTGACAGGTGGAACGGCGAAAGCCCGGCCGCCGCTGCGATATCGGCCAGTGCCAGCGGTGAATCCGCATGCGTTTCGATGTACCACAATGCCTTGCCTGCCGCGCTCATCCGCCGTTCCCTGAAGCCGATGCCAGGCACAGTAGCGGATCGCGTGGCGCTTCGTTTAGCAGTTCTTGCGCCGCCGGGGCTTTGCCTCTTCCAGCACACCAGCAACAATGTGCGCTTCATGGACGAGATCAGGAGCAGGAAGATGCGAACGACGGCGTGGGATGCCCGGCCAGTGGAGCCCGGCCGATGATCGAGATGATCGAAATGCTGCTCATGCTCTGGGTACTGCCCAGTCTGCTGACCCTGGCGCTGCTGCTGCTGATGTTGTTCGGCGCACCACGGTGGCGCGGCAATCCCTGGGTGTACCGCGCCGGCTTCGCGTTGCTGGGCGCGTGCCTGACACCGACGTTGTTTGCGGCTGGTCACGGTGGATTGCCGTGCGCGACCATCGGCGGGCTGGTGATGATACTGACGCAGCTGCAGTGGATCGGCGATCTGCAGGCCGACGTCATGGGCATCGGGATTCGCAACAGGGGCATCTGGATCATGTCCACCCCCGCCCTGATGGTGTTCGCCGCCCTGATGTTCGTTCCGCTGCGAACGGCGCGGCCGGCCCGTTTCGGCTTTGGCGACGACGGCAACGGCAACGGCTAGCCCCTGTACGCGGGGATGGGGCGTGGGGCGGTAATGGGGTGTGGCAGGGGCCAACCTGGGTTGGCGCATCAAGCTGTCGTACTCACGTCATGGCTCCTTCACAGATCGCGCCGAGACTGCGCGCCTTGTCCAGCCCTGTTGTGCCTGCGCAGGTGCTGGCCCTGTCGTGTCTTTCCGGAGCCCTGCCGTGCATCGTTCGAAGCTTTCGCGTTCCATCCTCCTCGCCCTTTCCATGGCCAGCGCAGGAGGCGCGATCGCAGCGGAGGCCGATGCGGTCGATGCCTCGGCAGGCAGCCGCGCGGCGCCCACCCAGCTCGATGCGATGCTGGTCACCGGCACCCGCGCCTCCAACCGCACCCAGTTCGAAACGCTGGCGCCGGTGGATGTATTCACCAAGGAAGACATCAAGTCGGTTGAATCCACCGATCTGAAGGACGTGCTGGCCCAGCTGGTGCCGTCGTTCGTGGTGCAGCGCCTGCCGATGGCCGACGGCCAGGTGTTCGTGCGCCCGGCTACCCTGCGTGGCCTGTCGCCGGACCAGACACTGGTGCTGGTCAACGGCCGCCGTTTCCACCGCAGCGCGTTGCTGGGCAACCGCGGTGCGCAGGCGGCCGATCTGGCGCAGATTCCGACCAGCGCGATCAAGCGCATCGAAGTGCTGCGCGATGGTGCCTCGGCGCAGTACGGCTCGGACGCCATCGCCGGCGTCATCAACATCATTCTCGAGGATGGCCCCGGCACCGAGATCACCGCTGGCTATTCGCAGTATGCGCAGGGCGACGGTGCCTCGCGCGACTTCAGTGCGCGCACCGGCTGGTCGCTGGGTGACTACGGCAGCCTGGTGCTGTTCGCCGAATCGTCCAATTCCGATGCAACCTCGCGCACCCGCCAGCGCCCGGATGCCATCGCCTTCCAGGCCGCGCATCCGGACCTGGACGTGCCCAACCCGGTGCAGCGCTGGGGCCAGCCGGACCTTGAAAGCCGCCGTGTCGGCTTCAACGTCAAGGCCAACGCCAGCGACACGCTGGAGCTCTATGCCTTCGGCCTGTACAGCCACAGCGACGGCGTCAGCGATTTCAACTGGCGCAACCCCGATACCACCACCGGCGCCTACCGTACGACCACGATCTTCCCCGGCTGGAACCTGCGCTCGATCTATCCGGTGGGCTTCAGCCCGCAGTACGGCAACGTCCAGAACGACCTGCAGCTGGTGGGTGGCCTGCGTGGCGAGATCACGCCCAAACTGCGTTGGGATGTCAGCGCGTCGTATGGCCGCAACGCCATCGACTACAGCCTGAAGAACTCGATCAATGCCTCGCTCGGTCCGGCCAGCCCGACCGCGTTCGATCTCGGCCGCCTGACCCAGACCGAGAAGAACGCCAACGCCGACTTCAACTACGAGTGGGACGTGGCCGCGCTGGCCAAGCCGATCAACGTCGCCTTCGGTGGCGAGTTCCGCCAGGAGACCTACCAGGTGCGCGCCGGTGATCCAGCGTCGTACGCGGTCGGCCCGGGTGCAGCTGCTGGCCTGGAAGCCAATTCCAACGGCGCGCCGGGCTTCTCGGCCAGTCAGGCCGGACAGTGGAGCCAGCGCAGCAAGGCGGCCTATGTGGATATGGAGGTGCCGCTGGGCGAGCGCTGGAGCATCGGCGCGGCCAGTCGCTATGAAGACTTCTCCAGCTTCGGCAGTACGCTGGACGGCAAGCTCTCGGCGCGCTTTGCGATCACCCCGGACGTGGCCCTGCGCGGTACCGTGTCCACCGGCTTCCGTGCACCGACCCCGGCGCAGCTCGACACCACCAGCACCACGCAGGGCCTGGACACGCGCACGCTGCAGATCTTCACCAGCGGCCGCCTGTCGCCGAATGATCCGCTGGCCCAGTTGCTCGGTGCCAAGCCGTTGAAGCCGGAGGAATCGCGTACCGCCTCGCTGGGCCTGACCTGGCGCACCGACCTGGGCCTGTCCGGCTCGGTGGATGTGTACCAGATCAAGCTCACCGACCGCTTCAGCCAGTCGGCCAGCTTCGCCATTCCGGCCGGCACGCCCAACCCGCTGGGCTACACCTCGGTGAACTACTTCACCAACGACTTCGACACCACCACCACCGGCGTGGACGTGGTCGGCAACTACCTGCGCGACCTCGGCGCGGGCCGCATGACGCTGACCCTGGCCTACAACTACAACCGTACCCGCGTGAACAACGGCAGCACCTCGGTGGCCACCAACGAGACCCAGCGCGTGCTGTTCGAAGACCGCCTGCCCGAGCACAAGGGCAGCCTGACCGGCAGCTGGGACATCGGCGCCTGGTCGCTGATGGCGCGCATGCGCTACTACGGCGCCTGGACCGACTCCAGCGGCAACGCCGTGGGCGACATCTACCAGCGTTTCGGCGCGATGAGCTTCCTTGACCTGGCCGTGGGCTACCGCATCAACGAACACCACAGCCTGCGCGTGGGCGCCGACAACGTGTTCGACCGCTACCCGGATGAGGCCACCTTCCAGGCCAGCCGTGGCCTGGTCTATTCGCGCAACGCGCCGTACGACACCGATGGCGCCAACCTCTACGCACAGTACCGGTTGAGCTTCTGATGGACCGTACCCGTCGTTCCCTGCTGCGTGCCGGCACCTTGCTGCCGGCCGCCGCCGTGCTGCCTTCACTGCCTGCGCAAGCGGCCGCGCGCTACGCTGGGCCGATGGAGATTCCTGCGAAGACCGTGGCACCGGAAAGGCTGGCCCACGATGAAACCTACTGGTCCGCGGTGGCCAGCCACTTCGACATCACCGACGAAGTGAACCACCTGGAGAACGGCTACTGGGGCGCGATGGGCCGGGAGACGCTGGTCAGTTACCAGCGCCACACCGCCGAGGTGAACCGTGGCAACGCCTGGTACGGTCGCCGCGAATTCCCGGCGCACTACATGGCGGTGCATCGGCAGGTGGCCGAACTGCTGGGCGTGGCGGCCGACGAGATCGCGCTGACCCGCGGCGCCACCGAGGCGATGCTGGCCCTGATCGGCGGCTACAACCGCCTGCAGCCCGGTGACCAGGTGCTGCACGCCGACATCGACTACGACAGCATGATCGGCGCGATGCGCTGGCTGCAGCAGCGTCGCGGCGTGCAGGTGGAGCGCATCGCACTGCCGGCAGTGCCAGACCACGCGCAGATCCTGCAGGTCTACGAGGCCGCGTTCGCGCGCCTGCCGCGGCTGAAGCTGGTGCTGCTGACCCAGGTCAGCCATCGCCACGGGCTGGTGCTGCCGGTGGCGGAGATCGCCGAGCGTGCGCAGGCGCGCGGCATCGATGTGATCGTCGATGCGGCACATGGCTTCGGCCAGATCGACTATGCGGTGCCAGACCTGAAAGCCGACTTCGTTGGCATCAACCTGCACAAATGGATCGGTGCACCGGTCGGCGTTGGCGCGATGTACGTGCGCAAGGGCCGCGTGGCGGATCTGGACCCGTACATGGGCGAGACCGACGATGGCCGCGTGGGCAGCCGGGTGCACACCGGCACGGTCAACTTCGCCGCCTACCTGGCACTGCCGGAAGCGATCGCATTGCACCAGCGCATCGGTGCGGCCAACAAGCAGGCGCGCCTGCGCTACCTGCGCGAGCGCTGGACAGAGCCGGCACGGCAGATGGCACATATCGAAGTGCTGTCCTCGCCGGACCCGGCGCTGGCCAGTGCGCTGGCCAGCTTCCGCCTGCGCGGGCGCACCAGCACGGCCGACAACATCGCGCTGCAGAAGCGCCTGCTGGACGAGCATCGGGTGTTCACCACGCACCGCGACGGGCTTGATTCCGGCGCCTGCGTACGGGTGACGCCGTCGGTGTTCACCCGGCCGGAGCAGATGGATGCATTGGTGAAGGCTTTGGCGGCATTGGGGTAGTGGCGGCCGCTGGCCGGCAA
>NZ_JASJSU010000022.1:0-21950 GCF_030237045.1 Stenotrophomonas maltophilia group sp. Smal17 | reverse complement strand
TCCGTGCACGCCGTTGCCGGCCAGCGGCCGCCACTACCAGGCCTACCGCTCGATCGCCGGCAACGCATCGGACAACAGCAACCGGTCAATCCGCCGCAGCGCACTTTCCAGTTGTCGGCGGTCCGCCGCCAGCCCCAGTGACAGCCGCACGCCGTTCTGGTGCAGCACCCCGGGCGGGCAGAATGCCGATGACGGCGCAATCGCCAGCCCCTGCAGCTGCGCGGTGCGCACCAAGGTGGCATCGGTCCACGGCGCCGGCACCCGGCACCAGGCATGCAGGCCCTCGGCGCGCACCAGCAGTGACGGTGCCAGCAGGTACCGTGCCATGCGCAGACGCTCGCGCGCTTCGTTGCGAACCTGCGCCAGCAGTGCTTGCGCCGAGCCATCCAGCAGCAACTGGCTGGCCAGCGCCGACACCAGCGGATGACCCATCAAGCGGGTCGCCCGCAGCGCGGCCGTCATCGACTCGGCATGCGCCGCATCCGGGCATTGCACGAAGGCCGTGCGCAAGCCTGGGCTGATCACTTTCGACAGCGTGGCCACGTAGAACACGTGGCGTGGGGCCAGGGTTGCCAGCGCTGTCGGCGCGTCCTCGGCGAGGTGCCAGTACGGATCGTCTTCGATCGCCAGCAGGCCTTCGCTTTCCAGTACGCGCGCCAACGCTTCGCGCCGCTGCAGTGGCAGGGTCAGCGCCGTCGGGTTCTGGCAGGTCGGATTGAGATAGACCAGCCGCGCGCCGCTTTCGCGAGCCTGCCGGGCCAGTGCCTCGGGGCACATGCCGTGTTCGTCGCTGTCCACTGGCAGCAGGCGCCGGCCCAGTGCGGCCGCTGCCTGCAGCAACCCCGGGTAGACCAGCGTGTCGCACAGGATCGCATCGCCATCGCGGCTCTGGCTGAGCAGGATCGCCGCCAGCGCGACCTGGGCGCCTTCGGTCAGCAGCAGGCAGGCGTCGTCCACGGTGCCCAGCATCGGCCGCAGCCAGCGCGCCGCCGCATGGCGATCGGTCGGGTTGCCGCCGCCCAGGTGGTAGGTCATCAGGTTGGGCGCGTTGCTGCGCGCAAGTACGGCGGCGGCGCCACGGCGCAGCGTCTCGGCCAGTGCATCGGCATCGGGCACCGGCGGCACGTTCATGCTCAGGTCCACCACCTGCTCGAAGCCAGCCTTGGGCGGTGCGATGAAACTGCCCTGCGGACCGCGCGCCTCGATCAGGCCGCGCTTGCGTGCTTCATCGAAGGCACGGGTGACCGTGGTCAGGTCGACGCCGAGCTGCAGCGCCAGTGCGCGCTGCGAAGGCAGGCGTTGTCCTGGTGCAAGTCCGCCGCGACGCACCGTGCGTTCCAGCGAATTGACGATGCGCAGGTAGATCGGCCCAGTGTGCGCGAGCACGTCCTGTACCCATTCGCGGGCTGCGACATCCGGTCGCGGCATGTAGGGAGCATGTCGGGGCGTATCGTTGCTTCCAACGGCGGGAGCCTGTCCATAACCATCGGTCGGTTCGGGCAGGTGACCGCCGTTGTTGTTTACGGCGGTCGCGCCGGCCAGTCTCGGTGAAGTCATTGCGCGTCCTCAGCGCGGGGCGTGCCAGGGGCAGTAACAGCCCACGGCAAGCAGTCCTTTCGGGCGTACGGTTTCGCCGCGCACCAGTTTGTCCAGCAGCGGTTCGACGAAGCTGTTGGCCGAGTTGCAGACCATGCCGATGCTGTACGGGCCGGCATACGCGAGGTGGCCCTGCCGGTCCCAGATCGCCACCGCAGGGCTGGCCGGAATGTGTTCGATGCCGTCGATGGTCGGCAGCTGGATCACCTTGCTGCGCAGCGGCTCGGGCAGTTCGCCCTCGGTACCGGGGCGGCGGATCGCATAGAAGTCGATGCCGGCGCGGCGGTACATGCTGATCAGGTAGCTCAGGTGTGCGCCGGTTTCGCGGTTGCAGACCGCGCAGGCCGGGTCCCAGAAATGCACCACGCGGATGCGGCCGGTATCGCCGGCCAGATTGGCCGGCAGGCGCAGCTGCGAGTCGTCGAAGACGATGGCCTGTTCGGTGAAGGTGGATTGCGCGCCGTAGCCGAAGTACTGCCACAACGCCGCCGCCACGCCGGCCATGAACAGGCAGGCGAGGGCGATCATCGTCGGCAGCAGCCAGCGGCGCGCGCGCGGCGCGGCTGCGCCCATCAGGACGCGTCTCCGCCGAACTTGTGCACGTACTGCTTGCGCATCTCGCGGCAGGAGTCGGCCTGCGCGCGGCGCTGGATCTCGCTACGCGCCGGATCCTCGCTGCGCTGCACGCACTGCTCGATGGCGTGGCGCTCGGCGGCCTGCACATCCACGGTCTGCGGCTGCAGGCAGACCCAGGCCAGCGCGGCCAGCATCAGCACCACAAAGCCACCGCACCCGGCCATCACCAGGTGGAACTTCAGTTTCTCGGCGCGCATCGACGCTCGTCCCTTCATCCATACATTGCATACAAAATATCACCTTGTATGGATCGCGCGCCATGCGCATGGTTCAGACGATGGCGCTGTGCCGCGCTTCGGGTGCTTCGGACAGGATCTCGTTCAGCTTGGCCAGCGCCCCGGCCAGCGCGCCTTGGTCAACCGCGCCGCCCAACGACAGGCGGATGGCGTTGCCCGGTGGCGGTTCCTCCACACTGAAGGCGTCGGAGCTGGCAATGCCCAGGCCTTGTTCCTGCGCGGCCTGGATCAGCCGGTACTGGTCCAGCCGTGGCGGCAGCGGCAACCAGACATGCAGGCCGGCCGGATGGGCGCGGGCACGCGACGGCAGGTACTGCGCGGCAATCGCCTGGCGTTCGCGCAGTTCCTGCTGGAAGCGCTGCACCATGTCCTGGGCCTGGCCGCTGCGGATCCATTGCGAGGCCACGGCCACCATCGACTGGGTCGGCATCAGCGCGATCGCGCGCAGCGCATCCAGCACCGGTTCCATCGGCTCGCCGGCCGGCACCACCAGATAGGCGGTGCGCAGGCCCGGCGCCAGGCACTTGGACAGGGTGGAGATGTAATAGACCGGGCAGCCGGCGTCGCGGTGGGCGGCCAGCGGCGGCGCGGCGTCACCGGCCAGCAACCAGTAGGGATCGTCTTCGATCACGGTCATATCGTGGCGCTTCGCTACTGCCAGCAGCGCCTGCCGGCGCTGTGCCGACATCGTCGCCGTGGTCGGGTTCTGGATGGTCGGCACCAGGTACAGCAGGCGCGGGCGGCGCAGCTGGCAGGCCTCCTCCAGCGCGTCCGGCAGCATGCCTTCGGCGTCCATCGCCACCGGCACCACGCCCCGCTGCAGCACGCGCGCGGCGGCCAGCAGCCCGGGGTAGGTCAGCTGTTCGGCGGCGATCAGCTCGCCCGGCTGGGTACGGGCCAGGATCAGTGCACATAGCGCGGTCTGCGCACCGGGGCAGATCACCACCTGGTCGGCCCCCACGGTGCCCAGCATGGGCGCCAGCCACTGCACGGCGGCGGCGCGGTCCTCACGGGTGCCGGCACCGACGTGGTAACTCATCAGCTCGCCCTGGCCCAGCTGCTGGCCCACGTGCTGGAAGCCGGCTTCCATGCCCTGCGCGAACGGGGCGCTGCCCAGCAGCGGCGGGATGTTCATGCTCAGGTCGACCGAGGTGCTGCGGTTGCCGGCCGACAGTGCAATGAAGGTGCCGCCAGCGCCCTGCGCATCGAGCAGGCCGGCCTGGCGAAGTTCGGCAAAGGCGCGGGTGACGGTGGTCAGGTCCACGCCCACCTGTTGGGCCAGGTCGCGCTGCGGCGGCAGGCGGTCGCCGGGGCGCAGCACGCCGTCATCCACCGCCTCGCGCACCTGCTGGGCAATCTGCAGATACAGCGGTCCGGCGCCCTCGCGGAAGGGGCGAACCCAGGTGCGGTTGGGATGTTTCAGGCGGCGGCCGGCGGCAGGAGGCGTCATCGGTCAGATTTTTCCATACGTGCAGATGCACAAGTCCATACAATCATGTATCTTGTATGGGCTTGATTGGAGTGGATCGCCTTTTTGTAGGCGACCTCGTACCCACAGTGTAGCCGCTCCACGCCCGGGCGCTGCGCGCAGGCGAGCCGGTCAAGCGCGCTTCTTCAACAGGGTTGACCTCCAATGAATATCTGCTGGAACCGCATCCGCCTGGCGCTGGTCGCCCTGGCCTGCGTCGGCCTGTCGGGCTGTGACTGGGTGCTGCTGGATTCGAAGGGCATGGTCGGGCTCGCCCAGCGCGACCTGATCCTGATCTGCATCGGCCTGATGCTGATCGTGGTGATACCGGCCATCGTGCTGACCTTTGTGTTCGCCTGGCGTTTCCGCGCCGGCAACACCAAGGCGAAATACACGCCGGACTGGTCGCACTCCACCAAGGTGGAGATCGTGGTCTGGGGCGTGCCGCTGGTCATCATCGCGGTATTGGCGGTGATCGTCTGGCAGTCCACCCACGAACTGGACCCGTACAAGCCGCTGGACGTGGCTGGCGAACCGCTGCACGTGGACGTGATCGCCACCGACTGGAAGTGGGTGTTCGTATACCCGGACCTGGGCATCGCCACGGTCAACCAGCTCAACTTCCCGGCCAACCGCCCGCTGGCGTTCAACATCACCTCCAACTCGACGATGAACACCTTCTTCATCCCGCAGCTGGGTGGGCAGATCTATGCGATGGCCGGCATGCGCACGCAGCTGCACCTGATCGCCAACGAGCCGGGCCAGTTCCGCGGCATGTCCGGCAACTACAGCGGGCATGGCTTCTCGAACATGAAGTTCATCGCCACCGCCAGCAGCAACGAAGACTTCGAGCGCTGGGTGGCCGAGGTGCGCAGCGCGCCGCAGGCACTGGATTTCAACCAGTTCAAGGCGCTGGCCGCGCCGTCGAAGAATGCACCGGTACAGCACTTCTCCAGTGTCGAGCCGCTGCTGTTCAAGAAGGTCATCGACCAGTTCATCGGCGTGGGTGAGAACACCGCTGCCGCCACCCCGGCGGGCGCTGCCGGTGGTGCCCAGGTTTCCCAGGAGTAACGAACATGTTGGGTAAATTGACGTGGGAGGCCGTGCCGCTGCACGAGCCGATCGTGGTAGTCACATTGGCGGCCATGGTGCTGGGTGGCCTCGCGCTGCTCGGCGCGGCGACGTACTTCAAGCTGTGGGGCCCGCTGTGGCGTGACTGGTTCACCACCGTGGACCACAAGAAGATCGGCATCATGTACGTGGTGGTGGCGCTGGTCATGCTGGTACGTGGCTTCGCCGACGCGCTGATGATGCGCGCGCAGCTGGCCGCAGCCGGCCCGGGCAGTGACGGCTTCCTGCCACCGGAACACTACGACCAGATCTTCACCGCGCACGGCGTGATCATGATCTTCTTCGTGGCCACCCCGTTCGTGGTCGGCCTGATGAACATCATCGTGCCGCTGCAGATCGGCGCGCGCGACATGGCGTTCCCGTTCCTCAACGCCTTCAGCTTCTGGATCTTCGTGGTCGGCGCCGCGCTGATGATGATCTCGCTGGGTGTTGGCGAATTCGCCATGACCGGCTGGGTGGCCTATCCGCCGCTGTCGGGTATCGAGTTCAGTCCAGGGGTGGGTGTCGATTACTACATCTGGGCGTTGCAGGCTTCGGGCATCGGCACATTGCTGACCGGCGTCAACCTGTTCATCACCATCCTGCGCATGCGTGCGCCGGGCATGACCCTGATGAAGATGCCGGTGTTCACCTGGACCGTGCTGGTCACCAGCGTGATCATCATCGCCGCGTTCCCGATCCTCACCGTGGCGCTGGGCGCGCTCACCCTGGACCGCTACCTGGACTTCAACTTCTACACCAACACGTTGGGTGGCAACCCGATGATGTACGTGAACCTGGTGTGGGCCTGGGGCCATCCGGAGGTGTACATCCTGGTGCTGCCGGCGTTCGGCATCTTCTCTGAAGTCACCGCCACGTTCGCGCGCAAGAAGCTGTTCGGCTACAAGTCGATGGTGGGCGCCACGCTGGCGATCGGCATCCTGTCGTTCATCGTCTGGCTGCACCACTTCTTCACCATGGGCTCCGGTGCCAGCGTCAATGCCTTCTTCGGCATCATGACGATGATCATCGCCATTCCAACCGGCGTGAAGATCTTCACCTGGCTGTTCACCATGTACGGTGGCCGCGTCGAGTTCAGCGTGCCGATGCTGTGGACCATCGCGTTCCTGGTCACCTTCACCATCGGTGGCATGACCGGCGTGCTGCTGGCCATTCCGGGCGCGGACTTCCTGCTGCACAACAGCCTGTTCCTGGTCGCCCACTTCCACAACACCATCATCGGCGGCGCGCTGTTCGGCTACCTGGCCGGCTTTGCCTACTGGTTCCCGAAGGTATTCGGCTTCACCCTCAACGAGCGCCTGGGCAAGTGGTCGTTCGCCTGCTGGGTGATCGGCTTCTACCTGGCCTTCATGCCGCTGTACATGCTCGGCTTCATGGGCATGACCCGCCGCATGAACCAGTATGACAACCCGGCGTGGACGCCGTACCTGATTGCTGCCTTCATCGGTGCGCTGTTCGTGTTCGCCGGCATCATCCTGATGCTGGTGCAGATCTACGTGAGCGTGCGCGACCGCAAGCGCAACCTGGACCTGACCGGCGACCCGTGGAATGCACGCACGCTGGAATGGGCCACGCCGTCGCCGCCGCCGTTCTACAACTTCGCCGTGGTGCCCAAGGCCGATGAGCTGGACGCCTTCCACGAAGCGAAGAAGCGTGGCCTGCCACCGCCGCCGAAGAAGTACGCGCCGATCCACATGCCGAAGAACACCGGCGTGCCGCTGATCCTCAACATCTGGATCCTGGTGCTGTGCTTCGCGTTGGTCTGGCACATCTGGTGGATGGCCGCCGCCAGCTTCATCGCCATGATCGTGACCCTGATCGTGCGCTCCTACGACGAGGACGTGGACTACTACGTCAGTTCCGAAGAGGTGGCGCGCACCGAAGCGGCCAACCTGGCCAAGCTGAAGGAGGTACGCGCATGAACCTGTTGACCCGCCCGGAGCTGGCCAGCGATACGCAGGCGCACGAGGACCACCACGCACACGACCACAGCCATGAGCAGGGCGGCATGAAGGTGTTCGGCATGTGGGTCTACCTCATGTCCGACCTGGTGCTGTTCGGTTCGCTGTTCGCCTCGTACGCGGTGCTCAGCACCGCCTACGCAGGCGGCCCCACCGGCAAGGACCTGTTCTCGCTGCCGTTCGTGATGGCCGAAACCTTCCTGCTGCTGGTCTCCAGCATCACCTACGGCCAGGCCGTGCTGGCAATGCACCGCCATGACGCTTCGGCAGTGCTGCGCTGGCTGGGCGTGACCTTCGTGCTCGGCGCCTCGTTCATCGGCATGGAGATCTACGAGTTCTCGCACCTGATCCACGAAGGCGCGGGCCCCAGCACCAGTGCCTACCTGTCAGCGTTCTTCGCGCTTGTGGCCACCCACGGCCTGCACGTGGCCAGTGGCCTGATCTGGATGGCAGTGGTGATGCACCAGGTCTACCGCCGTGGCCTGACCCCGACCAACATCACCCGCGTTTCGTGCCTGAGCCTGTTCTGGCACTTCCTGGACCTGGTGTGGATCTGCGTCTTCACCTTCGTCTACCTGATCGGAGCCTTCTGACATGGCCCACGTCGAAACCTCGCGCGCCGGCAATGCGCACGGCTCCACCACGTCCTACCTGATCGGCTTCGTGCTGTGCGCGCTGCTGACCGTGGTGCCGTTCGCACTGGTGATGAACCCGGTGCTGTCGCGGCCGCTCACGCTGTTCCTGCTGGTCGGCTTCGCGGTGGCGCAGATCCTGGTGCAGCTGGTCTTTTTCCTGCACATGGACCGCAAGTCCGAAGGCGGCTGGAACCTGGCCAGCTTCGTGTTCACCCTGGTGATCCTGTTCATCGTCGTCGCACTGTCGGTCTGGATCATCTGGAGCATGCACTACCACATGATGATCAACTGAGCCTGCGAACCGTGAAAGGCATTGCGTTCCCCCATCGTGGCCTGCGCCTGGCCGCAGGCCTGCTGCTCGGACTGCTGGCCGGCTGCAGCGCGCAGTCGCGCATGGACTTCTACTCCAAGGACATCGCCTGCGAAGAACTCGGCCAGCACTGGTCGATGCCCGACAGCCACGGCACCGTGCGTGGCCCGGCGGATCTGCAGGGGCAGGTGACCTACCTGTTCTTCGGCTTCACCAGCTGCCCGGACGTGTGCCCAACCAC
Source organism: Stenotrophomonas maltophilia group sp. Smal17 (assembly GCF_030237045.1). Classification (NCBI taxonomy): domain Bacteria; kingdom Pseudomonadati; phylum Pseudomonadota; class Gammaproteobacteria; order Lysobacterales; family Lysobacteraceae; genus Stenotrophomonas; species Stenotrophomonas maltophilia group sp. Smal17. The sequence continues at coordinate 13,736 of NZ_JASJSU010000022.1, read as the reverse complement.
GATGGTCGAGTTGAGCCAGGTCAAGCACCTGATGGGCAAGGACGCCGACCAGCTGCAGGTGGTGTTCGTCAGCGTCGATCCAGCCCGCGACACGCCCGAGGTCGCCCGCACCTACGTGGAAGCATTCGACCGCAAGGCGGTGGCGCTGGTCGGCAACGAGGCACAGTTGGCCGCCATGGCCAGCGACTTCAAGGCGTTCTATGAAAAGGAACCCGGCCAGGTGCCGGGGACCTACACCATGAGCCACATCGCCGGCGGCTACGTGTTTGATCGCCAGGGCCGCCTGCGCCTGTTCGCACCCTACGGCATGCCGGTGGAGAAGCTGTTCTCCGACGTGCAGCGCCTGCTGCTCGAGCCGGCCCACCCCGCGGCCGGCAGCGACCCGCTGGCCAGCTGCAGCCTGTCCCACAACGGCACACTCGCCGCTCGCTGACGCTGGTGGGTACCGACCGTTGGTCGGCACACCCCTGATCCCCCGGCCGGCCAGGAGAGCCAACCGGCCGGGGGCACCACTCAACGCCTTACTTGGTTTCTTCCCACTGCACCACGTCCGGCTCGGTGGCGCGGATGCCGGCGGTGGACAGCAGCTTGGTGGTCGCATCCAGCGCCGCGTTCACCGACGGGTACTCCACGATGGCCTGGCCCGACGCCTTCGACACCTTCACCACGCTGCCGCCGGTGGCGCTTGCTGCGCGCTGGGCAGCGGCTGCATCGGTGAAGAACACCTTGACCCGCGACGTCGCCACCACCGGCGCTCCGTCGTGGGATACCGCCGCGGCGAACTTGCCGGCGCCGGCATCAGCAGGCGCGGCCGCTGCGCCGTCCAGCGAACGCTTGGTACGCGTGCTGGTGGCCGCCGCCTGCGAGGTGATCGTGAACCGACCGCCGCTGACCTGCTTCACCGTGGTCGTGGGAGACAGCTGGAAACGCGTGCCACCCACATCGAACGAGCGGCCGGTAGCGGACGCCTTCAGTTCCTGCGCATCCACGGTTGACGGGGTCCTGGCCGGAGGTGTCTGCCCCGAGCTCTGTGCCCAGGCAGGGGAGGTCATCGCCGCGAAGGCGAGCGTGCTCAACAGAATGGTCTTTTTCATCATCAGTGCCCCAGAACGCGGATCTTGAAGGATTCGAGGTTGCCACGCGATGCAGCAGTCGCGGCCTGCCCCATGTCGGTCACTTCCAGCGTCCAGGTGCCGGTGGCATTCTCATCCAGGAAGGCATTGCTGGACAGCAGGTCCCAGCTGGTGAAATTGCTCTGCGCGTTCCCCGTGCCCGAACCGATCGCGGTGAACGCCGGTTGCACCACGCTGCGGGTGCCGCTGGGCGAAACCAGCACGAACTGCAGCTGGCGCGTATTGCGGTGGTTTACCCGGAAGCCGAGCTGCACGCTTTCGATGTTGCGCGCGCCGTTGGCCAGCTGGAAGGTCAGGCGTGCCGCGGCAGCCGAGGTGTTGCCGATGGCCACGGTGCGCGTGGTGGTGCGCCAGCCGCTGTCGACCAGCGGTCCCAGCGACTGGAAGTTCTCGGCGACCTCTACTGCACGCGCAGCATTGACCACGCCGAAGCCATACCAGTTGCTGTAGGCACGGTTGGCAGCGTTCACCGTCCAGCCCGGCACCAGCGTGCGCCCGTCGGCCAGTGTCACCGCCGGCTGGTTCGGGTGGTTGCGGGTGGCGGTGGTGGCCAGGATGTACTTCACATCGCGATAGGACAGGTTCGGATTGGCTTCCAGCACCAGCGCAGCCACGCCCGATACCATTGGTGCCGACGCTGACGTGCCGTTCATCTTGGCGGTGTAGTTGCAGGTGCTGTCGATGGCCGACTGGTTGCTGTCCAGCGTGTTCTCGCGGTTGGTGTTCTTGTTGCTGCCCTGCGCGCACCCGGTCACGTCGGTGGTGACGATGGCCGGGTCGTACGCGCGTGCCACCAGGCCCGGTGCGTACTGGGCCTGCAGGCCGTACTCACCGCCAAAGGCCGAGACCCACAGGGCCGAGCCGGTGGAGGAGTACGACGAGCGCACGCCATCGGCGCGCACGGCGGCAACGGTGATCACGTTGAACAGGTTGTTGCGCGGATCGCGGCCAGCCGGCACGCAGCCGGTGTTGCGGTTCTTGGTGTCATTGGTGCAGACATCGAAGGTGTTGCCGAGGTTGTCCTGCCAGTACCCGTTGTTGAAGTTGTTGCCGGCCGACTTCACGTAGATGCCACCGCGGCCACCGCGCGTACCCGACAGCGCCTGCTCATACGAACGTATCGTGTTCTCGCTGTACGCCAACGGCAGGTTCGGATTGCCCGGGCCGGCGCCCCAGCTGTTGTTGAACACCTGCACGTCGGCCGATTCCGCGCCATCCCACCAGGCGTACTCGATGTTGCTCTGCTGGTTGCCCTGGGCGGAGCGCGAAATGGGGTTGAAGCCCTTCAGCGTTGCCGCCGGAGCCACACCACGCACGCCCAGGTTGTTGGCGCCCACCGCGCCGGCGATGCCGCCGACCATGGTGCCGTGGTTGTCGGCGTCCGGATTGGACGGGCTGGGATTGTTCGAACCATTGGCGAAGTTCTTGCCGGCCACGGCCGCCACGTTGGCGGCCAGGTCCGGATGCGCGATCTGCAGGCCGTCATCGACGATGGCGATGGTGACGCCCTGGCCGCGGATGCCGTTGCGGTACAGGCCATCCACGTTCAGATCGTTGCCGGCTACCGGCAGCGTGTCGGCCGGTACCGTCTGCCCGGTATTGCGCAGGTGCCACTGGATGCCCGCCAGCGGATCGGCCTGCTGGGCCTGTGCGGTGACGGCCAGGCTGCCCAGCACCAGGGCAGTGGCAAGGGCCAGCCGCGCGGAGCGCGGTGGCGCGGAGCGTTGCGTGTGTCGCTTCATACACGAATCCTTCTGTTGTGAATCGGCATGGCAGGACGGCGGGGCGGAACTGCCCCATCGCAACGAGCCAAACGCGAGACAACGAAGAACCCCCTACCTCTTCACAGCAGCAATCTGCGGATGTGCCAATTCCGTCACAAACACTTATGCCGTGGGGTAATGACGACGGCGTTGGCTCGCATCTGGGGGATGCCAACCCTGGCTGGCACCCGCACCCACGCATGGCGAGGATCTACCCGGCGTCATCGCGCGCCCTCACATCCGCCTGTGCTACTACGGCCCTCGCACACTTCCGTACCGGAGCACCCAGATGGTCAACCCCCTGGCCCAGGCCCATCGTGGCCCAGGCACTACGCTGTTCAGCCTGTTGAACCCGATACCGTTCGGCTTCTTCGTCGGCGCGCTGATCTTCGACGCGATCTATCTCAACAGCGCCGAGGTGATGTGGGGCAAGGCCGCCGCCTGGCTGATCACCTTCGGCCTGCTGATCGCCATCCTTCCGCGGCTGATCAACCTGTTCGCGGTCTGGCGCCGCAACGGCACGGCCACCCGCATCGACCGCATCGACTTCTTCCTCAACCTGGTGGCCGTGCTGCTGGCGATCTGGAACGCCTTCGTGCACAGCCGTGATGCCTATGCCGTCGCGGTGCCGGGCACGATCCTGTCGGCGCTGACCGTGGCCCTGATCGCACTGGGCCTGATCCTGCTGTCGTTGCAGCCGCCGGTGCTGCAGGGAGGCCGTCATGGCTAAGCACATCCTGCCCACCATGGCTGCCCTGGCGCTGGCGGTGACCCTGTCGGCCTGTGCGGGCAAGGCCGAGTACCACCCCGCCGACCAGTCCGGTACGAAGCCGCCGCTGCCGGCGCCGAAGAACTTCCTGATGCCACCGATGCAGGTGCCCAAGGGCGTCGGCTGGGCCGAAGGCCAGTCACCGACGGTGGCCGACGGCCTGAAGATCGAGCGCATCGCCGCCAACCTGATGCACCCGCGGCGCCTGCTGACCCTGCCCAATGGCGACGTGCTGGTGGTGGAAGGCAACGGCCCCGGTGAAGAGCCGGTCACCACGCCCAAGCAGTGGATCGCCGGCAAGGTGAAGGCCCGTTCGGGCAAGGCCGGCAAGGGCGGCAACCGGATCACCCTGCTGCGTCGTACGCCCGGCACCACCACCTGGACCCAGCATGTCTACATCGAAGGCCTGCATTCGCCGTTCGGCATCCAGCTGATCGGTGACACGCTGTACGTGGCCAACACCGGCAACATCATGCAGTACCACTACGTGCCGGGCGAAACCCGCATGTCCGACAAGGGCCGCGAGTTCACCGACCTGCCCAGCACCATCAACCACCACTGGACCAAGGAACTGCTGGCCAGCCGTGACGGCAGCAAGCTGTACGTGGGCGTGGGCTCCAACAGCAACATCACCGAGAACGGCCTGGCCGTGGAATACCGCCGCGCGGTGGTGCTGGAAGTGGACGTGGCCACCCGTGGCAGCCGCATCTTTGCATCGGGCATCCGCAACCCGACCGGCCTGGACTGGGAGCCGAGTACCGGCAAGCTGTGGGCGGTGGCCAACGAGCGCGACGAGATCGGCGCCGACCTGGTGCCGGATTACCTCACGTCGGTGAAGGAAGATGGCTTCTACGGCTGGCCCTACAGCTACTACGGCCAGCACGTGGATGAGCGCGTGCAGCCGCAGCGGCCGGACCTGGTGGCCAAGGCGATCGTGCCCGACTACGCCATCGGCTCGCACGTGGCACCGCTGGGGTTGCTGTTCTACACCGGGCAGGCGCTGCCGGCGCAGTACCACGGTGGCGCCTTCATCGGCGAGCACGGCAGCTGGGATCGTTCACCGCTGAGCGGCTATGAAGTGGTGTACGTGCCGTTCAAGGACGGCAAGCCAACCGGGCGGCCGCAGACCGTGGTCAGTGGCTTCACTTCCAAGGACGAGAAGACGCTGATGGGCGCACCGGTGGGCATGGCGATGGATGCCGAGGGCGCACTGCTGGTGGCCGACGATGTGGGCGACGTCGTGTGGCGGGTGTCGGCCAAGTAGCCTTGTAGAGTCGAGCTTGCTCGACTGCTGTTGGAAGGTGCAGTCGAGCATGGCTCGACTCTACAAAAAGCCGGAATCAGCCGAGCATGGGCTCGGCTCTACAGTTCCGACGGCCCGCTGCGCAGCCCGCTGAACACCGATTCAGCGGCAAACCCCACGCCACCCAGCAGCACGCCGAAATACACCACCGTGGCCACCACGAAGGCGTAACCGGCCGCCACCGCCGCGCCATCGCGCTGGATGAAGCCGATCGCAAACGACATCAGCGCCAGCGCCGGCAGCGTGTTGCTGAACGGAATCGGCCCGGCCGGCGCCATCAGCAGCAGGGTCGCGAACACCAGCATCAGGTTGTTCAGGCGCATCATCTTCTTCGAGCGCACCATCACCGCCAGCCGCATCGGCCGCGACAACCGCTCCATGCGGTGCACCCACTTCAGCGCTCGGCCCAGGTTGGCCTTCAGCTTGTCGGTGGCGATCTCGCGGCGCGCCAGCTTCTGCGGCACCCACAACGGGCGGTTGCGCACCCGGCTCAGGCCGATCAGCAGGATCGAGGCACCGAACACCGTGCTCAGCCCGGGAATCGACACCGGAATGATGAAGATGGCCGAGAGCAGGATCACGATCAGCAGCAGGCCCTCATCGCCCAGCGCGCTGAGCAGGGTGCCGACGCTGACCTGTTCGCCGGGCAGCTCGTCGATCATCTGCTCGATCTGCTGGGCCAGCGGCGCGCTGTCGTTGGTTTCGGGGGCACGGTAAGTCATGCGTCGCAAGGTTCTCCAGGGAAGGGCGGTCAGCGGGCCGTCCTGCGGTGGGGGACGCACAGGGTCCTGCAGTATCCCGGCCAACGTGGGCAAAGAGGTGAACCGGGCATGAGGGGGTAAACTGGCGTGCCCCGCACGAGTTGAACGCAATGGACATGGGCCGCAGGCAATCGACCATCGAACTGGTCGCCATCGACATGGATGGCACCCTGCTGGATCCAGCCCACCAGCTCACCGCCCGGGCCAGGCAGGCCATCGCGCAGGCGCGCGCGCTGGGCGTGCACATCGTGCTGACCAGCGGCCGCCCGGTTCCCGGCCTGGCGCCGTTCCTGCAGGAGCTGGGCATCGAAGGCGACGATGACTACTGCATCGCCTGCAACGGCGGCCTGGTGCAGCGCATCGGCACGCGCGAAACCGTGGTCGAGTATCCGCTCAGCTTCGACGACTTCCTGTTCTGCGAGCAGGTGGCCCGCGAACTCGGCGTGCACTTCCAGGCGCTGGACAGCCAGCGCATGTACACGCCCAACCAGGACATCAGCTACTACACCGTGGCCGACTCGCATCTTTCGCGGATGCCGCTGTCGTACCGCCGCGTGGCCGACATGGACCCGTCCATGTCCTTCATCAAGCTGATGATGATCGACGCGCCCGACGTGCTGGATGCCGCCATCGCGCGCCTGCCCACCGAACTGACCGAGCGCTTCGCGGTGCTGAAGAGCGCGCCGTTCTTCCTGGAAGTGTTCGACCATCGCGCCGGCAAGGGGCCAAGCCTGCAGAAGCTGGCCGAGCACCTGGGCATCGACCGCGCCAACGTGATGGCCATAGGTGACCAGGAGAACGACCTGACCATGCTGCAGTACGCCGGCACCAGCGTGGCGATGGGCAACGCCATCGATGCGGTGAAGGCCGTGGCGCGGTTTGAAACCACCAGCAACGCCGACGAAGGCGTCGCGCGCGCGATCGAGCATTTCGTACTGCAGTAACCGCGCGGCCATCCGCCCTGGTAGGTGCCAACCTTGATTGGCACACATGAAGGGCACGCACCGACCTATACCCACGTATAACCCACCCATCCCCACCGCCATTGCCGCTGTACCACGGCGCAATGGCGGATGCGGCAGTGCGATGCAAGAATTTCGCACGTCGAAATCACCCCACCGAATCCCACGGCAGATGATCGCCTTCGTCTGCTGACCGGCGCGCACCGCGCGGTCATCCCCTCAACGCAATCGCATCGCCAGCCAGGGCGCCGACACCGGTGCTGCGTCGCGCTGGGCGTGCGCCTGCGCCGCTCTCTCCCTGCACCTGGATCTGCCCATGAACACTCCACCCACGACGCGCCTCGCCCTGGCCATCATCGCGGCCATCACCGCACCTGCGTATGCCGCCGAAACGGCCGACACCGCGCACGACACGCCCACCACCTTGAACGCCCTGCAGGTCATCGCCACGCCGCGCGGTGCGGCCGTTGCGCCAACCCAGGTGGTCGGCCCCAACCGCTACATCATCAAGGCAGAAGACCTCGACGCCATGGTCACCGGCAACAACGGCCTGGCCATGCTCAAGCAGGTACCCGGCGCCAGCTACACCGCCACCGACGGCCTGGGCCTGGATATCTCGGCCACCAGCCTGTTCGTGCGCGGCTTCCGCATGAATGAGATGGGCATCACCTTCGAAGGCGTGCCGCTGAACGACAACGGCTTCCTCTCGCTCACCGGCACCAGCGTGGTGAATTCGGGCGTGCCCGATGGCATCGGCGCGATCACGGTCAGCCCCGGTGGCGCGCCGGTCAGCGTGTTCTCCAGCAGCGTCAACGGCGGCAGCCTGGAATACCGCCTGCGCGAGCTGCAGGACACGCCCAGCCTGCGCATCAAGCAGGGCGTGGGCAGCAACAGCACGCTGGTTACCACCGTATCCGGGCAGAGCGGCCAGCTCGGCGAGCACGGCCCGAAGGTGCTGGTCGACCTGCAGCGGGTGTCGGCCGACAAGTACCAGGGCGAGGGCACCCAGAACTTCCTGCGCGGCGATCTGAAGCTGCAGCAGGACGTGGCCTGGGGTGACTTCACCGTGTTCCTGTCCGACAGCAAGGCCAAGGTCTGGGGCTACAACAACATCTCCTTCGACATGATCCGCAAGCTGGGCTGGAAGGCCGACATTTTCTATCCGGATTACGCGTGGGCGTGGTACGTGGCTTCGCCGGAAAACGCAGACAAATCCTGTGGCGCCTACACCTGCGGTGAGCTGTCCGAACTGATCCCATACGACACCGGCCAGACCACCCGCGATCGCGTGTCCTCGATCAACCACCGGTTCCAGATCACCCCGGCGCTGAGTGGCAACGTGCAGCTGTACAACGCCAACAGCCATACCCAGGCCACGCTCACCGACCCGACCGTGCCATCGCCCAACGGTGCACCGTTCTCCGAGCAGGTGCAGACGCCGCGCGTGAATCGGCTGGGCGGCATGCTCAACCTGCAGTTCGAGACCGGCGCGCATACCTTCACCGCCGGCGTCTGGCAGGAGAAGAGCAAGGCCGCGGCCAAGACCGAGTGGTACCAGCAGCCGCTGCTGGGCGAGGGCCCGCCGCTGAAGGCCACCGGTCCGTTCGATGTGTATGGCCCCGCGTTCAAGACCGACAACGCATCGAGCTGGGTGACCCGCTCGCGCCAGTTTTACCTGCAGGACGACATCGTGTTGAACGACACGCTGAAGCTGGGTGTCGGCTTCAAGGCCGTGGACTTCCGCACCAGCGGTGGCGGCCTGGGTGATGCCAAGGACCGGCCGGTGAACGGCACGCTGCGCGCGAAGAGCAACTTCCTGCCGCACGTCTCGCTGTTCTGGAGCCCGACCGAATCCACCGATGCCTTCATCGATCTGGCCAACACCATGAACGGCTACCGCGTGGCCCAGCGCGGCAACATCGGCTACACCGCCTCGGCGTGGACGATCACCGACCAGGAAGAGTTCGACCGCGTGGCCGGCACGCTGCGCCCGGAGAAGAACTGGAACCTGACCGTCGGTGCCTCGCATCGCTTCGATCGGCTGACGATTACCGGCGATGTGTTCTACAACGACATCCGCAATCGCCTGCTGTCGGCCGCCATCGGCACCCAGTTCGCGCAGATCAACACCGTGCGGCTGATGCCGAAGATGCACGTGATCGGCGCCGACCTCGGCATCACCGCCGACCTGACCGACCACCTGCAGTTCTACCAGGGCGTGGCCGTGGCCCGTTCGTACTACGACAGCGATTTCGTGGTGGGCGACACGGTGTACCCGATCAAGGGCAACGCGCAGCCGGGCTACCCACAGATTTCGCTGGTGAGCGATCTTTCCGCACACTTCGGCGACTGGCGTTTCGGTGCCACCAGCACCTCGTACCTGCGCCAGCCTTTCACCTACGAGAACGACATCCGCGTGCCGACCTTCTGGCAGGTCAACACCTATGCCGCCTACCGCTTCGGTGCGGACAGCGTGGTGCCGGGACTGGAGCTGCGGCTGGACGTGAGCAACCTGTTCAACCGCCACAACATCGGCACCGCCACCATCGCCGGCTCGTCGTTCTCGGGGGATTACCAGACCCTGCAGCGCAGCGCGCCCCGGCAGCTGATGTTCAGTACCTCGATGACGTTCTGAGGCAACAAGGAGTTTCGGGGTCAGATCCCTTTGCACCGCAAAGGGCTCTGACCCCCAAAATCCGCCAAGCTGCCATGACCCGCTCTTGGTAGAGTCGACTGTTAGTCGACTGCTCTTCGCATCTGCCTCGCAGGAGACCGCGCTTCGCGCGCGAGTCGACTAACAGTCGACTCTACCAACGACCACTCCGAACGGTGCTTCTAGGGCTTTCCCCGGTCCAACTGCCGGTACCCGATCGCTTCAGAAAGATGCGCGGTCTGGATCGCTTCACAACCCGCCAGATCCGCAATCGTGCGCGCCACCCGCAGGATTCGATGCATCGCCCGTGCCGAAAGCTGCAGGCGCTCGATGGCCTGCTCCAGCACATCCTGATCGGCTTCGCTCAGTCTCGTGCACGCCCGCAGTGCCGCCGGTGGCAGATGGGCATTCAGCCCGCCACGCGCCTGTTGCCGGGCATGCGCGGCTTCCACCCGCTCACGCACCGATGCGCTGGGTTCCCCCAGCGGCGTGCTCTCCCGCAGCTCTACAGCGTCCATCCTGGCCACACTGATATGCAGGTCGATGCGGTCCAGCAGCGGCCCTGACACCCGCGCGCGATAGCGGGTGATGCGCTCATCCGTGCACAGGCAGCGGTTGCTGCGGTCACCGGCCCAGCCACACGGGCAGGGGTTCATCGCGGCCACCAGTTGGAAGCGTGCGGGGTACTGCACGCTACGCGCCGCGCGCGCGATACGGATATGCCCGGATTCCAACGGCTCACGCAGCGTCTCCAGTGCGCTGCGGTTCCATTCCGGAAGCTCATCCAGGAACAGCACCCCATGATGCGCCAGCGAAATCTCGCCGGGGCAGGGTGGGTTGCCGCCACCTACCAGCGCCGCTGCACTCGCACTGTGGTGCGGTGCCCGAAACGGCCGCTGCCGCCAGCGGCGTGGGTCCAGTCCTTCGCCACTCACAGAGGCAATCGCCGCCAGCTGCAGTGCTTCAGTCTCTTCGGTGTCAGGCAACAGACTGGGCAGGCGCGAGGCCAACAGCGTCTTGCCGCAGCCAGGGCTACCGATCAGCAACAGATGGTGCCCACCCGCAGCGGCGACCTCCAATGCACGCCGCGCATGCGCCTGCCCGCGCACGTCGGCCAGATCCGGCAGCGGCAATGGCGTGGTGTCCACGCGCTCCACGGGCGGCAACAGGCGCGGATTGCCCAACCCGGCGCAGCACTCCAGCAGCGTGCGCGCCACACGCACATCGGCGTGCTCGGCCAACGCAGCCTCGGCGGCATTGCCCGGCGGTACCACCAGAATGCGCCCGGCTTCAGCGGCCGCAATCGCCGCGGGCAGCGCACCGGCCACCGGCCGTAGCTCACCGGTCAGGCCCAGCTCGCCCAGGAACTCGTACTGAAGCAGCGCCTGCGGATCGACCTGGCCGCTGGCCGCAAGAATGCCCAGCGCAATCGCCAGATCGTAGCGGCCCCCCTCCTTGGGCAGATCGGCGGGCGCCAGGTTCAAGGTGATGCGCCGTTGTGGAAAATCGAAGCGTGCGCAGAGCAGTGCCGCACGCACGCGTTCTCGTGATTCGCGCACGCTGGTCTCAGCCAGGCCTACGATCTGGGTGGCAGGCAGGCCACCAGAGAGATGCACTTCCACCCGCACCAGCGGGGCATCGACCCCGGCGCGGGCGCGGCTATGGACCAGCGCCAGGCTCATGTGTGGTTTCCTGCGGAGGGGACGATCGATGGTGCGGCAGGCACTTCGCAGGGAGCTATCGGGGAATGCTGGCAAAGCGGCTAGGAGGATTCTGGCAACCGATCGTCAATCCAAGGCACCCACCCTTCAATCCTGGGGTGGATAGGCCGAACACGTTTGGAGAGTCGACCGTATCTGCGAGATTCTTTGTTGAAGCTGATCTGAGCGCCTCCTCAGATCGAGCACTTCACGCTGCATCTCAGCCTGTCTCTGAGGAGTTACTTTCTCCTGGTAAGCCATGGTGGAGCTTCCTCCGTTCCGAATCGCCTTTTCGACCTGCTCTTGCGCGTACTCTTGGGCAAGCAGATCATCTCGAAGTTCCTCGCAGAATCGCACTACCCTGGCCGTAGAGGTATCTTGCCTCGCCAGTTTGTTCAATGCTTCTCGCAGTTTGTTGGCCTGGTCCAAATTCTCGCTGGTGAGCGTCTTCAGTGACGCATCAAGACGAGCAATATCCTGTTTCAGGCCGGCGACCTCTTTTTCATGCGTTGACCGCGCTACATAGCTGCGCCCGATCTCGGCGTTGGTAGTTACATCACTTGACTTGTAGAGGTGATAGCCGGCGTACGAAGTAATGCTCGCAGCGCTTCCCAGTATGATTGCGGTAAGGGTCAGTGCTGTGCTGACAGGGTGGCTCTTTATGCGCTCCATTGGAGTGCGGGCAGTATCGCCAGGGGCCTCGCGCGAAGAATTCCGTCCGGAGTTTTCAGGTCGATTGTCAGGCATGCGATTGCTGGGGGTCGCCTTTACATCGTTTTCTGGCGAGTTTGAGTTGGTCGGGTCCATTGACTGGGGTTGTCCTGAATGTATGTGCATACGATGCCAGATTTCGACCTTCGTGCGGTTGCTGTTTCACGAGCGGGCGATGGTGCAGAAATGCAGCCCTAGGAGCATCTGAATCGCGTCTCTGCCCGGTTCCTCCACAGGTTTATTAAAGCCTCTGTCATTCTTTCAGACCAGGATCTACCTGACGCCATGGAAGGAGGCTCCTGGCGATCGCGAGCAATCAGCCGGTGCCTCGTTTGCCCTTCATTGACGAAGCAAACCTCTCAGGAGATGCACATGTACGTGCCAAAGACTCTGGTGGCCTTGATCGTGGCCGCCGCACTCGCCCCTGTTGATTCGGCATCTGCGCAGGCCCTGGTGCAGGGAGGAGGCGCCTCAATGCCCGCGTCCCTGTACAAGGGAGCGACGGACAACATCCTGCCGGCAGAATTCAGCTATGTCGTGCTGGGTTCCGGCAATGGGAAGCGTGCGTTCCTCAACAATGAGCCCGCGCTGCTGCAGACGACCGGAACGGTCCATTACGCAGGCAGTGACGCGGTGCTGACCAGTACCGAACTGGCGGCGTACAACAGCACCTACAATTCCTACGGGTCCGGCAACGCCTATGGGCCGCTGATACAGATCCCCGTTGCGCTGGCTCCGATCATTGTTCCGTTCAACAAGCCTGGTGGCGTGCTGGACCTGACGGTTTCCCAGCTCTGCGGAGTGTTCTCCGGCAGGATCACCCGCTGGGATCAACTGCCGGCGGGAGGTCGGACGGGGCAGATCACTGTCGTCTACCGGGCGGAGAGCAGCGGCAGCAGCGAGATCCTCACCCGTTTCCTCACCGCCGCCTGCCAAACGAGCGACGTCTCGGGCACAACGCTGAAATCCAGTGGCTGGGGTCTGGTGCCCTCGTTCTCGGTGCAGCCCACGTTCGCCAACCTGTTCGTTGGCAACACGGTACCGTCCAACTTCATGGCTGCGCCAGGGCCGGGGGACGTTGCGCTCTACAATGCGGTTCTGGTTGGAGACGGTCGGATTGGCTACACCGGGCCGGATGTCGTTGCAAACCTCAGCGATGCGACCAAGGTTGCAACCGTGAAGGGATACTCGCCTGCCGAAGTCAGCCTGCAGGCGACCATCGAAACCGTCTCGCCGCCGACCGGAGCGGCCGCCAATGATCCAGCCAACTGGGTGCCTGTGTTCGGCAACCCCTCGGTGGGTTATCCCATCGTTGGGCTTACGAACCTGATCATCGGCCAGTGCTACCAGAACCGGATGGTCGGCAACAGCCTGCGCAGATTCCTGCTCACGCATTATGGAAGTGCCCAGGTCGGAGGGGTTGAGCAGGGTCGAAACGATGTTGCCGTTCGAAGCCACGGCTTCTACCCGTTGCCTACCAGTTGGCGAGATGCGATTCGCACGCGCTTCGCACTGGCTGGCAATGCGGCTGGCCTGAACAACCCGGCGGTCTGCAACGGCATCGGGCGTCCGCTCTAGTGAGCGTGCGGGACGTGGAAGGCGCAAGTGCCGGCGGCCAGGTCGGCACTTGCTGTTCCGCGGCATGCCTCGCCCAAACAGATGGACGAGGCCTGGCAGTTGGGCGCTCGATCCGCCGCCTTCAATCCCTGGGTCGCATCCGCTCGTGGATGAAAGCAGTAAGTGCAATATCGGCCATCACCAGCCCCTCCATCACCCGGTCGCCCACGTACTGCTCGGGCTCGCCGTTCTGGCGCGTGCGCTCGGCCGCCAGCAGGATCTCCTGCACGATGCGCTGGCCGGTCGCCGCGCAGTCGGCGTCGGACAGCGCGATCTGCCGGCTGCGCAGCTGATGGCGCTCGGGCCAGGGCTGGCCGTCGGCCGCAGCGCCCGCGCCAATGGCGTGCAGGACGGCGATGAGGCT
>NZ_JASJSU010000021.1:44993-54136 GCF_030237045.1 Stenotrophomonas maltophilia group sp. Smal17 | reverse complement strand
CGGCCAGCGGCCGGCACTACCGATCCGTTACGCTGCAGGGCATGACCCACCGCCCGCCGCGACAGCCCCTCATCGATGCCCTGCGTGGATTCGCGCTGCTCGGCGTGTTCCTGGTCAACCTGCGCTTCTTCTCGCTCGATGCGCTGATGACCGAGGCCGCGCAGCAGGCGCTGCCCAGCGCGGCACTCGACCAGGCCATCCGCACCGGCATGGAATGGCTGGTGGACATGAAGGCAATCACCCTGTTCTCGCTGTTGTTCGGCATGGGCGTGGCGATGCAGATGGACGGCCATGCGCCCGGCAGCATGGCCGCGCACCTGCGGCGGATGGCGGTGCTGCTGGTGATCGGCCTGCTGCATTCGGTGCTGCTGTGGTGGGGTGACATCCTGCTGGTGTACGCACTGGTCGGCCTGCTGCTGCCGTTGTTCCGGCACCTGGGCGATCGTGCCCTGCTGTGCAGTGGCCTGTTCATCGCCCTGCTGCTGCCGCCGCTGCTGTCGCCGTGGATCCGCGAATGGGTGGCCCTGCTCACACCGCGCGCGCAGATGAACGCCACAGCGCTCGAGGCACTGGCGCACGGCAACCTGGCCCAGGCGTGGTGGCACAACCTGCAGCTGGCGGCATGGCTGAAGCTGAGCAACTGGGCACTGCTGTTCTTCGTGCTCGGCCGCTTCCTGCTGGGCTACTGGGCCGGTCGTCGCGGGCTGCTTCAGCAGCCGCAGGCACACCGGCCGCTGCTGCGCTCGATTGCCCTTGGTGGGCTGCTGTTGACGGCCGCGTTCCTGTGGATCGATGCCCACGCCGATGCGCTCAAGCAGGCATGGCCGGCGCTGCGTGCGGGCGTTCCCGGCTACCTGCTGCGCGTGTCGTACCGCGTTGCGCCACTGGCACTGGGCATCGCTGCGGCCGCCATCTTCGCCCTGCTCTATCTGCGCCCGTGGGCCGAACGCGTGCTGCGCGTGTTCGTCCCGGCCGGGCGCATGGCATTGAGCAACTACCTGCTGCAAAGCGCCATCTGCGTGCCGTTGTTTGCCGGCTTCGGGTGGGGCATCGGCCCGCAGCACGGGCTGTGGCCGGTGCTGCTGGTGGCAGCGGTGCTGTTCCCGCTGCAGCTGTGGGCGAGTGCGTGGTGGCTGCGCGGCCATCGCTTCGGGCCGGTGGAATGGCTGTGGCGCAGCGCCAGCGAAGGACAATGGCTGCCGCTGCGGCGCTAGCCATCGGAGACGGAGCGGATCAGGTCGTTTTTTGCCATTTGCGACTTAATCCCCTCCGTCCCCGTTTTGCCGGCCAGCGGCCGGCACTACCGGTCAGCCGATCACGCGCTTGAACGGCGGCAGCGCGTCGATGATGCGCTTGCCGTAGCGACGGGTCAGCAGCCGCGAATCAAGGATGACCACGCGACCCGTGTCGGTGGAGGTACGGATCAAGCGGCCGGCGAACTGGGTCAGAGTGCGCAGCGCGTGCGGAATCGCGATCAGGTTGAACGCGTTGAGCCCGCGCCCTTCGAACCACTCGCTGAGCGTGGCGGTCTGCGGGTCGGTCGGTACCGCGAACGGCACCTGGGTGATCACCACCGTGGTGCAGGCTTCGCCGGGCAGGTCCAGGCCCTCGCCGAACGAGTTCAGGCCGAACAGCACCGAGCCCTCGCCCGCCGCGACGCGGCGCAGGTGTTCGTCGATCAGCCGGGTCTTGGACATCTCGCCCTGCACCAGCACCTGCTTGCGGCGCGCGGCCGACATCAGGCCGGCCACCTTCTCCATCTTCCAGCGCGAGGTGAACAGCACCATCGAGCCCTTGGCCCAGTCCAGCTCGGTGTCGAGGTAGCGCGCCACTTCGCGCGGATGGCCTTCGCGATCATCCGGTGTGACCGGGAACTTCGGCACGATCAGCTCGGCCTGGTTGGGCAGGTCGAACGGCGAGGACAGCGAGACCATCTCGGCCTCTTCGGGAATGCCGTTGTCGATCGCCAGCGACTGGAAGT
Organism: Stenotrophomonas maltophilia group sp. Smal17; assembly: GCF_030237045.1. Classification (NCBI taxonomy): domain Bacteria; kingdom Pseudomonadati; phylum Pseudomonadota; class Gammaproteobacteria; order Lysobacterales; family Lysobacteraceae; genus Stenotrophomonas; species Stenotrophomonas maltophilia group sp. Smal17. The sequence continues at coordinate 52,155 of NZ_JASJSU010000021.1, read as the reverse complement.
CGCCGCCGCCGGTCAGCGTCGCCGAGGTCATCACCACCGAATCCACTTCGTCCCACAGCAGCTTGCGCAGCACGTGCGCGGCCGACACCGGCGAGCCGTGCAGCACGAGGTCGCCGTCGCGGGTGGCAGTGACCCAGCGCGCCATCGGCGGCGCACCGTCCTTGTCCTCGCGGCGCCAGGCCTGCCACAGGTTGTACTGCTGCTCGATCATTTCCAGCGCCATGCCCAGGTTGCGCTGCAGGCGCTCGCGCGCGGCATCGTCCGGCTTGCCCTTGGCCACCTGCGCGGTGGCCGCATGCGCCCAGTTGTAGAGGCTGCGGGTATCGTCGGCCAGCGCTTCGATCGGCTCGCGCCAGGCCTCGGGCAGGCGACCGTTGGCGGCGCGCCACATCGGTTCCTCGTCGGCCGGCGCCGGCATCCACACCCGTTCGATGTGGTCACGGAAGGCACGCAGCTGCTTGGCCACGTTGCTGGCCACCTCGATCGCTTCGTTGGGCAGCAGGTTGCCGAGGCGGTCCTTGTCGACCGCGCGGTAGGCGCCGGCAATCAGGATCTGCAGGCGGCCGGTGCGCTTGGCCATCTCGTCCAGCGCCAGGCTGGCCGCGCCCTGGTCGATCGCCACGTTGCCGATGTGATGGCCTTCGTCCAGCACCAGCAGCATGTCCGACGGCGCCGCGATCAGCGGTTGGCCATTGTCGCTGTCGCCGATCGACAACGCCGACAGCAGCAGCGCGTGATTGGTCACCACGATCTGTGCGTCGCGCACCGTATTGCGCGAACGCAGCACCGCGCACTGCGCCGAATAGGCGCAGCGGCGCCCGGCGCAGCCCGAGGCCGGCGTGGTGATGCGGCTGCGCAGGCCGGGGCTGATGGTTTCCGGCGCGTTGTCGATGTCGCCATCCCAGCTGCCGCCGGTGAAGGCATCGGTCAGGCGCTTGGCGATGTCCATCTCGATCGGCGCCAGCGGCCGGTCGAACAGCGGCGCGTCATCCTCGAACATGCCGCCCTGCGAGCCCTCGCCCTGTGCCTCGGCGGCATTGCGCGTGCACAGGTAGCGGGTACGGCCCTTGGCCAGCGCCACCGTCGCTTCCAGGCCGGTGGCCTTGAGGAAATTCGGGATATCACGCTCGACCAGCTGCGACTGCAGGGCCACGGTGCCGGTGCTGATCACCAGCTTCTTCTTGCTGGCCAGCGCGATCGGCACGCCCGCGGTGAGGTAGCCCAGGCTCTTGCCGACGCCGGTCGGCGCCTCGACCACGCCGACGCCACCGCTTTTCGACAGCGCACGCGACACCACGCCGATCATCTGGCTCTGCGAGCGGCGGGTGGAGAAGCCGGGGGTATTGGCCTGCAGCGTCGTGTACGCCTTGCGGATCGCGTCCTTCAAGGGGTCATCGAGCGTGCGCGGAGCGGCGACGGTTTCGGTCACGCCGGGAAGTACCGTGGCTGGATCAGGCCGGTCATTGTCGCATGGCCGGCCACGTCCGCCGCCGCTGGCACCCTGAACGGGGCAGCGACGACGCCGGGCAGCGGGATGAACACGCCGGGCGCTACAGGCGACGGCCCAGGGCCGTCACCGGGGTGTCACTGCACCGGGTTGCCGCGCAGCCGCAGCAGGCGCACCAGCGCCCATACCAGCAGCACCACGCCGATGGCCTCGACCAACGCCAGCGCGAAGTGCAGAACGCCGAGCACGGCGCCCATGCCCGACACGGCACCAAAGTTGCCACTGCTGACCAGCCACATCGGCAGGATGCCGGCGGCCAGGCCGCCCAGGCAGGACAGCAGCAACAGCAGCAGGCCGACCAGCGCGCCGGTACGGGTGGCATCGCGCGGCGCGCCGACCACCCAGACCAGGCCCACGCACAGTGCGATCAGCACCGGCAGGCGTACGCCGACCATGCTCAGTACGGTCACCAGCAAGGCGGTGCTGTCCATGGTTCAGTCCTCGCCGGCCAGCACGGCGGCACCCTGACGCAGCGACTGGTAGACCTCGTCGGTCTGCGGGCGCACGCCGTGCCACTGCAGGAAGCTCTCGGCGGCCTGTTCGACCAGCATGCCGAGGCCATCGACGGTATTGCGGCAGTTCGCCGCGCGCGCCCAGGCCAGGAAGGCGATGGCGGCTTCGCCGTAGTTCAGGTCAACGGCGGTGGTCATCGAGTTGACCAGCGACAGCGGCAGCTTGAACTCGACATCGCGGTCGCGGCCTGCCGAGGTGGCGTTGACGATCAGCTCGAAGTCGCCGAGGTCGCGCAGGTCTTCCCAGTAGCGGCTGATCGCGCGGCCCGGTTCGCCCATCGCGTCGATCAGTTCATCGGCGCGTTCCGGCGTGCGGTTGACCACCACCAGCTCGGTGATGCCGGCATCGAGCAGCGCCGGGGCGACGCTGCGTGCGGAGCCACCGGCACCGATCAGCAGCATGCGGCGGCCACGCAGGTCCAGGCCGTGGCGGTCGGTCAGGTCGCGCACCAGGCCGATGCCATCGGTGGTGTCACCGTGCCAGCGGTCGCCCTTGCGCAGCAGGGTGTTGACCGAGCCGGCGCGGCGCGCCCGTGCGGTCAGCGTGGTGCACACCGAGAACGCGGTTTCCTTGTGCGGCAGGGTGACGTTGGCGCCGACACCGCCCTCGGCGGCGAACGCCTCCAGACCGGCCAGGAATGCATCCGGGGCCAGGTCGATTGCGCGGTAATCCACCGCGATGCCTTCCTGGCGACCGAACGTCGCATGGATCTGCGGCGACTTCGAGTGGGCAACGGGGTGTCCGAAGACGGCGTAACGGTCGGTCATGGAATCCTCAAGCTGGCTAGACTGATGCTCTTTCGTGCACGGACCCGGATGATGCGCATCACCCCGCCCCTGCTGGTGCTCGCCGCCAGTCTACTCTCTGCCCCCGTGGCGATGGCGTTGAACGAGTACGGCATCGAAGGCATGGGCGTGGTCTCGACCCGCGCCGACGAGGGCCGCGCCACGATCAGTGCCGATGGCCAGCGCATCGTTTTCGCCCGCCGCAGCGAGTCCGGCTGGGGCCTGTGGGAAGCGCGCGTGGCCGATGGCCGCTGGCAGCAGGCGCAGCCCCTGCCGGTGGACGTGGCCGGTGAGGCCCGCGATCCCTACCTCAGCCGCGATGGGCGCTGGCTGCTGTTCGCGGCCGGCCGCCAAGGCACGCTGGCGCTGTATCGCGCGGCATTGTCCGCCGATGGCCGGCTGGGCGCTGCGCAGGCCCTGGCCGGCGATGGCGGGCGCCGGGAAGAGCGCGGGCCGGCCCTGAGCGCGGATGGCCAGCGCCTGCTGTTTGCCCGCCAGCAGGGACGTGGCGCAGGCTGGGATCTGTTCGTGGCGCCGCTGGACGCGCAGGGCGTGCGTGGCCGGGCCACCGCACTGGGCGCGTTGAACAGCGCCGAGGACGAGACCGACGCTGACTGGCTCGGCAATGATGGCGCGGTGGTGTTCAGCCGCGGCAGCGGCGCGACCGCGCAGGTCTGGAGCAGCGGCTGCGCGTGGAGCGGCGTGGCGCTGCAGCCGCTGGGGCTGTCGTTCAACCAGCCCGGCGGCTGGACCGGTGCGCCGGTGATCGACAACGCCAAGCCCGGCGAGATGCTGGTCGCCAGCAGTGCGGCCAAGGCGCCGCGTGCCGGCGGCGTGGATGTGTACCGGTTGGCGGTGCCGAAGGTGGCGGCGGTGCCCGGGTGCGTGCAGTAGATCCACGCCATGCGTGGATGGCCGTCTGGTAGATGCCAACCTTGGTTGGCATGCAGGAAGGTGCCAACCAAGGTTGGCACCCAGCGTGGATGATCGATTGGTAGGTGCCGACCTTGGTCGGCACAGAAGCAAAACCGCCAACCAAGGTTGGCCACTACCAGAGCATCGCCGTCAGCGCGACAACACCCTGGCACGCTGCTGCTCGTACTCGACCTCGCTCAGCTGGCCATTGTCCTTGCGCTGGTTCAGCGCGGCCAGTTCGGCCTGCACGCTGTCCGGAAGGGCCTGCTCACGGGCCACGTGGCGGGCCGCCGACAGCTGCTCCGGCGGGCGCTTGCCGGCCCGCCAGGCCGCGATGAAGACACCGACAATGATGGCGCCGAACACCAGCGTACCGATGCCCCAGATCAGCCATTGCATCCATCCCAGTTCGGGTCCCATCGCGCTTTCCTCCGTCTATCGTCGCGCCATTGTCAGCGCTCGCGCAGCCATCGCGCCACCTGCGGCGCGAAATAGGTCAGCACGCCATCGGCACCGGCCCGCTTGAAGCCCAGCAGCGACTCCATCACGCAGGCGCGCTCGTCCAGCCAGCCGTTGGCGAAGGCGGCCTTCATCATCGCGTACTCGCCGCTGACCTGGTAAGCGAAGGTCGGCACGCCGAACGTCTCTTTGACCCGGCGTACCAGATCCAGGTAGGGCATGCCCGGCTTGACCATCACCATGTCGGCGCCCTCTTCCAGGTCCAGCGCGATTTCGCGCAGGGCTTCGTCGCCGTTGGCCGGGTCCATCTGGTAGGTCTTCTTGTCGGCCTTGCCGAGGCTGGCCGCGCTGCCCACCGCATCACGGAACGGGCCATAGAACGCCGAAGCGTACTTGGCCGAGTAGGCCATGATGCGCACGTTGATGTGGTTGGAGACATCCAGCCCGCGGCGTATCGCACCGATGCGGCCGTCCATCATGTCCGACGGCGAGACGATGTCCGCACCGGCCTCGGCATGCGACACCGACTGCTTGACCAGTGCGTCGACGGTGATGTCGTTCAGCACATAGCCCTTGTCATCGATGATGCCGTCCTGGCCATGCGTGGTGTACGGGTCCAGCGCCACGTCGGTCATCACCCCCAGTTCCGGGAAACGCGCCTTCAGCGCGCGGATCGCCCGCTGCGCCAGGCCGTCCTCGGCCCACGCCGCCGACGCGTCCAGCGACTTCAGCGACGGGTCGATCACCGGGAACAGGTCGATCACCGGAATGCCCAGTTCCAGCGCTTCCTCGGCCACCTTCAGCAGTTCTTCGATCGACAGCCGCTCCACGCCCGGCATCGACGGCACCGCAGTGCGGCCGGCAAGCTCGTGCACGAACACCGGGTAGATCAGGTCGTCGGTGGTCAGCGTGTTCTCGCGCATGAGGCGGCGCGAGAACTCGTCATGGCGCATGCGGCGCGGGCGGTAAAGCGGGTGGGACATGGCAGGCTCCGAGGAGTGGCTATTGCAACAGGTAGCCCTGCGGCAGCAGGGGTTCGGGCAAGGGGCGTTCGCCGAGCGCGTCGAGCTGGTCGATCTCGATCGTGCGCACCAGCGCGTCCAGCGGCAGGTCGTTCGGCTCCAGGCCGAACGGGTCTTCCATTTCCTCGCCCAGCTGGTCCAGGCCGAAGAAGGCGTAAGCCAGCACCGCCGACAATACTGGCGTACCCCAGCCCAGCGAACTGGCCAGGCCGAACGGCAGCAGCACGCAGAACATCCACGCGCAGCGGTGCAGCAGCAGGGTGTAGGCGAACGGCAGTGGTGTGGTGAGGATGCGCTCGCAGCCGGCCTGGATCGACGACATCGCGTGCAGGCGCTCCTCCAGCTGGGCGTAGAGGATCGGGTCGAGGTCACCGGCGCGCAGGGCCTGGGCCAGTTCGGCGGCGATCATCGACAGCAGCGCGTCAGGCACGTTCTCACGCTGGCCGAGCTGTTCACGCTGGCGCTTGTCCAGCCACGGCAGGGCCATCAGGGCCACGATGCGCCCGCGCAGGCGCCCGGCCAGGGCATGGGCGAAGGCCGTGGTGACATAGGCGATGCGGCGGCGACGGCCATGGTCATCGGCCAGCAGCAGATTGACCTGGCGGGCCAGCGAACGCGATTCAAAGACCAGCTGGCCCCACAGCTTGCGGCCTTCCCACCAGCGCTCGTAGCAGGCGCTGTTGCGGAAGCTGAGGAAGATCGACAGCACCAGGCCGAGCAGGGTGAACGGGGTGACCGAGACGCGCTCGATGCCGGTCGGTGGCGCCAGTTCCACCACCGCGGCCACGGCAATGGACAGAACCAGGATGGCCAGCACCTTGGGGGCGATCGCTTTGACGATCGAACCGCGCAGGATGTACAGCAGTTGCCAGCCGTGGGGACGGGGTCGGATGATCATGGGGCAGCCGCGCCGGGCGCGGATTCACAGGCACGCGGGGGGCTCGCGCAGCCATTCATTGTACGCCCCTGCCCGGCTGTGGGCCGTGTGCCTGCGACGCCCTGTCGCACCCCGGGACGGGCTCAGATCACGCCGCCGCCCAGGCCGAGGCGCAGGATGCCGACCACCACCACGATGCCGTTCAGGACCAGCCCGGCCCAGGCCCGGCCGCGCTTGCTCGGGTGGGTGAACAGGATGCCCAGCGCGGCGATCACCGCGCCGACGGCAGCGAACGGGATCAGGAACCAGTTGCCCCAGCCCAGCAGCGGAATCAGCGCCAGGATCATCCACAACAGCGCCAGTACGCCCCACAACAGACTGATCACACCCATGCCGCTCTCCCGCCGTTGGTTCCTGGGCCCACCATAGACGTTCCCGCCGCTGCCGCCTACTGCCATTGGCGGGGCTGTCACCAGGGCCGTGCTAGCGTGCGGTGGTGCGTGCCCTGGCCCGGATGTTGGCGCCGATTCAGAGTGGCCCGCCGATGATCACAACCAATCCTGCAGGGGTGATGCCATGAACATTCGTTGGGCCGCGTTGGCGGCCATGCTGCTGGCCGCCGCCGGTTGTGCCAGCACCTCCAAGGTGATGCTGGGCCGCGCCCGCGCACCGATCGACCCGGCCCAGGTGCAGATCTATTCGACGCCGCCGGCCGGTTCGCAGGAAATCGCGCAGCTGGAATCGGCGTCCGCCGTGGGCTTCGGCACCCAGGGCCAGACCGATGCGGCGGTGGCACGCCTGAAGCGCGAGGCCGCGGCGCTGGGTGCCAATGGTGTGGTGCTGATGGGTGTCGGCAGCAGCGGTTCGCCGGTGGGCATGTCGGTGGGCGCCGGTACGTTCGGCTCGCATGTCGGTGGCGGCGTCGGCATCGGCATTCCGACCACGCAGAAGCGCGCCGCCGGTGTCGCGATCTGGGTACCGAATCCGCAGCCGCCGGCACGGCTGCCGACGCAGGTGATCACGCCTCCGCCGCCGCCGCCGCGGTGACGCGACTGCGTCACCGCCGGTAGTGCCGGCCGCTGGC